>JAQBZS010000025.1 GCA_027622115.1 Planctomycetota bacterium
CGCCCTCGATCGTGTCGTACAGATACAGGGCACTCTTCCAATCGTCCTGCTCCAATTCGACGAGGGAGACGTCGGTTTCGATGTTCTGTTTGTCGCACAGGCACAGCGCGGGAACCGTCAATCGCAGGATGTAGCTCAGTCCGTACAACGCCGCGCCGACATGTCGTTTGTCGACCTTCTCGACTTCGCTTCGCCAGTGGGCCGGTGGGTGCAGCGCGAAACCGGCCGTGTCGTAGATGAACGGGTCCAGCGTGATCGGGCCGTAACCGATGTTCTCGAAAGTCCGCTCGCGAATCTTCTTGTACAGCTTCGGTTGCCGGTTGACGTTGATGTAGCCAAAGTCCAGCTTCGCCCCGTGCAACTCGTATTGTTCGAGCGATTCCGTGATCGCGACGCGACTTTCCCACACGCACTCGGTGTAGTAGTCCACATCCACGGGATCGACGCGGCACAACTTTTTCTCCAGATCGAGTTCCATCGACATGAACCGCCAGCCGAGATGCTGGTAGATCGCGTCCTTGTACAACGTGCCTCGTGCCCCGATGGGATCGAGTTCCCCGATGACTTCCGTGCCGCAATAGATCTCGATGTTGTAGTCGGTCATGCCCCGCAGGTTGACGCCCTTGGCGGGGTAGTCGCGAAGTGCGTAGCGGTAATTGCCGTGGTATTCGGTGAGCGTTCCGTCTTCCTTGAGCAATTCCAAAGCCGCCGGATAAGCCGGTTCGGGAAACACGGGCTCGTCGTCCCGCAGCGGATGCTCGTGAGCGGCGCACGGTAAGTGTTGCAGCAGGATGTAAGGATTGTCGGCGTTCAACCACGCGCGTTCGATCGGAGCCGATTGCAGGAATTCCGGGTGATTTACGAAGTACTGATCGATCGGCGTATCGCGAGCGGCGTAGACAATCACGGCTCGCGAACCGCGGCGACCGACTCGACCGGCCTGCTGCCAGAAGCTGGCCATCGAACCGGGATGCCCGCTCAAAATGCACAGATCAAGATCACCGATGTCGATGCCCAGTTCCAGCGCATTGGTGCTGATGATCGTGGTGGTCCGACCGGAGGCCAGGTCTCGTTCGAGTTGTCGACGTTCGTTCGGCAGCAACCCGCCGCGATACGGTTTGACTTTGTCTCGCAATCCGCGTTGCCCATCGACAACCGCTCGGCACAAACGTTCGACCTGTTGACGCGAGCGGCAAAAGCAGATGGTTCGCACGCCGAGTTTCGTGGCTTGCCGAATCAACGGGATGCTGACCGAACCCGGTCCCTTGCGATACAGCGCATGTCCGTGACTCTCCACCACCGGCGGATTGATCAGATACAAATACCGCCGTGGTCGCGGAGCCCCGTCTCGATCGACCACATGAAACGACCGCTGAAATAGGGCTTCGACGTGCTCGCGCGGGTTTCCGATCGTGGCCGACGAACACACAAACGTGGGTCGGCTGCCATGCATTTCGCAAGCTCGCACCAGGCGGCGCATGACGTTGGCCACGTGCGAACCAAACGCGCCGCGATAGGTATGCACTTCGTCGACCACGACATATCGCAACCGCGAGAGAAACGTCCGCCAGCGGCGATTGTGGTTCGGCAAGATCCCCGAGTGCAGCATGTCCGGGTTGGTGATCATGAAGTCCGCGCGCGACTGAATTCGCGTCCGTTCCTCGCGAGGCGTGTCGCCGTCGAACGTCCCGAGCCGCAACTCGGCCCCCGCCGCTTCGAGCAATCGCCCGAGTGTCCCTTCTTGATCGCGCGACAACGCCTTCGTCGGATACAGCAATGCGACTCCAAACGGAGCCTCGGCATTGAGGTACTCATGCAGAATCGGCAACAGAAACGACAGCGTCTTCCCGCTGGCCGTACGGGAAACGAGCACCGTGTCTTGATCGCGGCGAATCGATTCAAACGCCTCGCTCTGATGCGAGTACAGTTGCTGCATTCCGCCGGCCGTGAGTGCCTCGGCCAATTTGGGGTACAGGGCTGCGGGGAAGTCTTCGAATTCGCCGCTGTTCGCCTCCAGCACGTTGTGCGAAGCGATCTGGGCCGCGAATCGCCCTTCCATGAAATCCACGAAGCTTGCAATCGGCAATGAGCCTTGATCTGCCATCACTCGCATCCATTCGTGTGAAAGTTGGCAACGCATTCGGCAAATGTGTGAATCCGCCGTACGCTGCCCCGCGACCTCGGTTGTCGCCGCGACGTTGTATGTGATGTGTCGTTGTGATTCCAGAATCGGCTTGGATTTAGAGTTTCGCCGGATCGGAAATCGTAGCGGGATGATCTCAATGAAACGAGAGTCTCTGGAGACAGCGCAGAAGGGGTCGGGAGTCTTTTTCGGTGAGACGTCATTGGTTACACGAAACCGCTAAACCGAAAAAGACTCCCGACCCCGTTCGCTCGTGTTCTGGTTGCGGCTCTGCACAACATGTCGACACGCGTACGCCTGCAGCTGACGGTTAAACGAACGAGAGCGACACGCACCACACATGCAGCGACAGTTTACTTGCTCACTTTGGGCTTTTCCGCCGGCTCCGGATCCGGGGCCGTTCCTGTGAGATCCCAGACTTGAACACCGTCGGCTCCCGCCGCAATCAGTTGTTCGCCGTTGCCCGCGAATAGAAATTGTTGGATATGCCCCTTGGGTTTGACCTTGTGGATCAGCTTCAACCCATTCGGATCCCACACCGAAAGAATCCCACCGCCGTCACCGCCGCCGGCAGCGACAATCGCGCCTGTTTGCGAATGGACGGCCACTTCGTTCAACACCGCTTGGTGATTGTCTTGTCCCGCGAAGACTCGCTGGCCAGCATTCCAATCCCATAATTCGACTCGCTGTGGGCCGACGAATCCATCGACATTGGTGACTTGCCCAATGCCGGAAATCACGAGTCGCTTGCCGTCGGGCGCGAAACACATCGATCGAATGCCGCCAATCGAACGGGATCGCTTGACTGGGTCGTAGGTGTAGAAATCCGTGGCCTCCACCTTCCGCAGCAGCTTGCCGGAGATTTTATCCCACAGACAAATTGCACCGATGCGATCGCCGCTCGCGAGCACGTTTCCGTCCGGCGAAACGGCCAGTGCATACAGAGCCGTGGAAAATCCCTGCGGCGTTTTTCGCAAGTGGCCGTCGAATGTCTTCAGCAACTTGCCGGACTCCGTGGCCCACATCTTCACCAGCATGTCGTCGCCGACGGTGGCCAACTTGCTGCCGTCGCCAATCAAAGCCACATCACGAATCCAGCCGTCGTGCGCTCCCTCGACCTGGCGCAGCGTTTTGCCGTCGTCGGTCTTGGTCCACACGATGCGGCGGTCGTAGCCGACGGAAATCACGACGTCTTGATGGATCACGATCCCCGACACGAAGTTGTCGTGATTCGTCCAGACGGGTTCGGCTTTGAGATCCTTCGCGGCCAGATCGACTCGAAACATCGTCCACTGCGAACCGGCTGCGTAAATCATCTGCCGCAGTGCATCGTGTGCCACCGCGTACAACGTGCCCGGCGACTCGCACGCAGCGGCCAGTTTGGCTTTCTTCCAGTCGATTGCAGTCATGTTGAATCCACTCTGGTGGTTTTCGGCAGATGTGGTTCTACCGGATTCAATACCATCGACTCCAATGTCTGGGACACCGCCGACGTCAAAGCCGAACTGATTCAGCAGTTCGTACTGGATGTCGTCGAGTGGGACAAGACGTCCGGAAGGCAGATCGCCGAACACTTGGCATCTTACGAACTGCGAGATCGCTTACGCCTGCGGCTGATGGTTAAACTACGCGGCCTCGAATCATGTGGCACAGAATGATGAATACGTTGCACGATTGATTCCTCCCATTGCCTCACTGAATCGCTGGGGAACTCATGAAACGAACTTTTGGCCTCGCTGCATGCGGATTGACTCTGGTCTTGATCTTCAATGCGGTGAATTTCGCTGATACGCCGACATCGCCGCGAACTTCGCTGAAGTATCATCAGCCCCCCAAGAATGCTGTCGCGCGGATGCAGCGGCAAGCCGACTTCGACTTGCCGTCGGTGCTTGTTCACGATGACGGGACACTCGTCAAAACCGCGGACGACTGGCACAACAAACGCCGCGTGGAACTCGTCCAGCACTGGACGCGGATCCTGGGCAAGCTGCAGCCAACCACTGCCGATCAACGATGGTTCGGTGATATCAACAACGCGCGCGTGGGAAAGACGACCGAACTTGAAGGCTACACCCGCATCGAACTCGAATTGCCGATCGAGAAGGATTTCCAGCAACCGCATTTGCTGTTGCTTCCCAAGGGCCAGGGGAAGGGGCCGTTTCCCGCAGTGATCGCGTGGACATCGACGTCGCCGGATTACCGCAAGCCGGAAGAGTGGTGGGGATCGTGGCTGGCGCGACGGGGATTTGTCGTGCTGACGGGTTGGTCGTTCATCCGGCACTATCGAGGCGGCATCAACTACAGCCACGACGTCAACGAAGCCGTTTACGAGCGCTTCGGACACTGGTTGCCGATGGCCAAGATGGTGCATGACGTGCAGCGGGAAGTCGAGTTTCTTCGTGGTCGAGCGGAAGTTGATGCGGAGAATATCGGCTTTATCGGGTTTTCATTGAGCGCCAAAGCCGCTCTGTATGTCGCCGCGTTTGCTCCGGAGATTAAGGCCACGGTCGCGGTTGATCCGCACATTGCGATCTATGGAGCCACGAATTGGCACGACCCGTGGTATTTGGATTCGAAGCACAAGTTTCCGTCAATTCACACCGCCGATTACCCCGACCCCGAATTGCGCGGCACCGTGTGGAGCCTGTTGGATACGAATCCAGAGCGGCCGGGTTTTGAACGCAATCACCACGAGCTGCTGGCTTTGGCGGCTCCACGATCGTTGATGGTAATCGGCTGTAGCATGGACAAGGAGTTCTCCGGGCACTCGGACGATCTCGGGAGCTGGGCCTACATCAATCGAGCGGTCGAGGTCTACAAGCTGCTGGGCATTCCGGAGCGACTGCGATTCGTCACGTCCACCGAAGGCCATTGCGCGGTGAGCCCAAGTTTCGATGCCGAGTGGCAAGGCTTCTTCACGCGCTGGTTGAAGAAACGATAAGGCGACCGGCAGGTGAAACTCGGCTGCCAAGAAGGGGGCGGCGCCTTGTTTTCAGTTGCCGTCGATTTCTCGGGTGAATTCATCGAATGTCTTGCACTTCGCGGCGGCAATGCCCAATCGCGAAAGCGCATCAACGTCTTTGATCGATGCAAGTCTTGCCATCATCTCGGGTGAGATCGCGTCAAAGCGCGACTCCAAAATGTCGCGAATGACTTGAATTTTCCCCTCGATTTTCCCCTCGATCTTTCCCTCGATCTTTCCCTGATCAATGAATTGTCGAACCAATGGTGTTTCGGCAAGCACTTTTCGGTCTCCCAAAATGTTGAGTGCGGGGTCGTTTCCGAATTTCAGATCGGCATAAATCAACGTTGTCGCCAAGAGTGAATCGCGTTCTTCATCTGCGGCTTGCGTATCGATTCGGTTTCGACATTCCCGCAACAGCCAGTCCGCCGTTCGCCGAGTGCGGCAAAGCGGCACCCAGGGAATCAACCCAACGTCACCGCGAGCCAACAGTTCGACCGCTGGAATCTGCCATAGGTTACGTGCCACCCACTCGGCATGGATGCGCGTTGTCCCTCGATTGCTGCTAAATGTCGCCCGGTTCGGAATGCGATATCGCCCTTTCGAACTGAGCGTCATGACCGTGACTTCTGGAATCGTGCGGCGATCGGCATGCACAAGTTCCAGATCGCGGACGATTTGATCCAACGCTCGCTTGTCGGCATACACGAATACTTCCAACAAGTGTAACTCGGGTGCTTTGCTGTCGGCAAATTCCACTTCGAAGAGTCCGTCCGGCAGTTTCCCAGGCAACACGACTTCCGCCTGCACGGCCTTGCACGTACGAATCGGTCGTGATTCGCCGCCGAGCCACAGCAGCGACTTGCCGTGATGCCACATCAACCATTTTGCAGATCGATCGAATTCCATCAGTCCCACCTGATCGACATCCACCCGTCGGCTCAGTTGCCACTTGGCGTAATTCGTTCGGGTGAAAAAGATCCAAACCCGTCACCAATGCCCAAGGCCAGTCTTGAAGCCAGCGCTGTCTCAATGGTTGATGATGAATTCGTTGGAATTCAGCAGCGCCCAGAACACATCTTGCAGACCTTGGATCGGATCGCCGGTGCCGCTTTCCTGGAAGACCGCGTTGAAGGCTTCCAACTCTGATTCGGTAGGCTTTCGAGCCAACGACACCAGGAACAGCGTTTCGATGCGTTTGACAACCGCACCCTTGTCACCGGCTGCCGTCTTGCGTGTGCTCGGTCGACGCGTGGGTTTCGGACGAGTTTTCGATGTCCGACTCCCCTTCGTGGTCTCCGGTTCGCGGATGTCACCGGTTGGTGAGTCGAGCACGCGTTGCAAGAACGCTCCTTTGGCGCCACTCACTGCGGACTGCATCAGTGCGCCGTTCATTAACACGAACGCCTGTGGGATCGTGCCGTTGAACGTCGTCATCTCGTCGTTTTCATCGGTGCCGAACGTTTGCACGAACTGCTGCAGCCAGTTGCGACGCTGGTTTTCGGCGGCGTCATTATTGCGATTGGCCTTGTGCGCCTGTGTCGCGACGATCAGCGAGTCGTAAAGTTGCTCGGCAGTGAAATTCTTCAGGTACATGTGACTGAACAGCGCCGTGTTTCCGGCCGCCGGGTCATCCACTTCGTTGTCCGTACCGAAACGACTACTCAAGGCGTAGGCCTCGCACGACGCAATCCAGCGGACCAACCGCTTGGTGTCATGACCGGCATCCTGAAATTGCTTCGACAGGTATTCCAGCAACTCGGGATGCGATGGGGGATTGTGCGGCCCCATATCATCGACGGGCTTCGTAAACCCGTAGCCAAAGAAATGGCCCCACAAGCGATTCACGATCGCGCGAGTCATATACGGCTGCTTGGGATCGGTGACGAAAGCCGCCAGTTGAAATCTCGGCTTGGCTCGGTCGTTGAGCGGGGCGATGGAACCATCGACGAACTTGCGTTGTGTGGCCTGTTGGATGCCGCTGCGTTTTTCGAACAGCACGGTGTCGGTGTTCGGCCGATCGTAGAGCGCGAATTCGCCCTGTTGAGCCCCGCGTTGACGTTGCGTGCCGCGGAAGAAGCCGTTCATGCTCCAGAACTGGTCTTGCTTCCAATCGTTGAAGGGGTGGTTATGGCATTCCGTGCATTGAACTTGCAGACCCAGAAACACGCGAGCGGTAATCGCCGTGGCCGGTCGAGCGCCGTCGTTCAGATGGCTGGCCAAGAAACCGACCGCGCCGTTCTCGCCATTAGAACCTTCCGCTGTAATCAACTCGCGGACGAACTGGTTGTACGGCATGTTCTGAGCAATCGCTCGCCGCAACCAGCGGTCGAGCGCCGGACGGTTGCCGCGATTGCCGCCTCGGCCCACCAGTACGTTACCCCACACGTTGGTCCAGTTTCGAATGTACCCGGTGTCCTCCAGCATCTGCTCGATGAAGTCGGACCGCTTGTTCGGTGAGTCGCTCTCGATGAAGCCCATGAGATTGTCGTAGGACGGGATGTGACCGAGGACATCCAATGACACGCGACGAGCCCATTCGCCGTCGCTCGCGGGTTCGGACGGTTTGACTTCGTTGTCCTCCCAGCCTCGCTGAATCAGTTGGTTGATCTTGGCGATGATCGCTTCATCGGAATCCTGTCCAACCGCGACGCTGGCGGCCAACATCACAAATCCGGCAATCAAAACGCGAGGCAATTGTTTGGCCATCTGATGAGGCTCCTGATCGGAAAACGATGTTTGTCGAATGATTGTAGCCACGTCGCCAGACGGTGGTCTCGCAGCATGTCTCCACCGTCTGGCGACAGTGGCTACAAATGAGTTGTCGGTCGCAGGTTCTAATCTCAGATCACGGAACAGGTCCGTGTTACCACGCAGCAGAGTCTACTGCATGAGCGCGCCGGTTCGAAGACATCAACGCATCCCGATTCGACCGATACACCCCAACTCAGCCACTGATTGACAAGAAGTTTGAAATTCGCGGTGATATACTCCCTGACCAAATCAACGTGGACGACGAGGCGGACAGGCAGAAGCGACCGTCTTCGACATAGCCAATTACCCACCTCCCGAACGTTGTGTTCGCGAGTTTTTTGCTCGCCCGGCAGAGTCGCATTCCATTTCTTCGAGCAAGAAGGGCGGACTGCGGCGGCTTGACGCCACTTTGCAATTTTGAATTTCGAATTCTTCACGCAAGTGACCCTGCCATCTCGGATCGGACAACGTTCCGAACAAACCGCTCCGTCAAACCAGAGTTCCGTCAAGCCGGAGCACTCGAAAAGTCAATCCGAGGAGACAACATGCTGAATATCGCTGCCGAAGGTGATCTGGACTTCCTGGCTCTCGGTGCTCTTGTGCATCGGATTGATCCCGGTCAAATCCCGTTTCGCAAGGCCACAGAATGCCGTATCCACGTCAGTGGCGGCGAATTCAACTGTGCCGCCAATCTGTCCGACTGCTTTCAAATGAAAACCGGCATCGCGGCCGCCATGGTGAATTCACCACTCGGCGACCTGATCCACGAACGCGTTCGTGCGATGGGCGTGCGACCATTCTACAAGCGATTCGAGCACGACGGTGTTCGCGGTCCGAACATGGCCACCGTCTACAGCGACCAAGGTCATGGTGTGCGGGCTCCGGTTGTGTTCTACAACCGTAGCAACGAAGCCGCCGCGCTGTTGAAGGTGGGAGACATCGACTGGACGTCGATCATGTCCGGTGGCCTGCGTTGGTTTCACACGGGCGGGATTTTCGCGGCCCTGTCGGAATCGACGCCAGACGTCATCATCGAAGCCATGCAGGCCGCGAAAGCCGCCGGCGCGATTGTGTCGTTCGACCTCAATTATCGAGCCAAGCTGTGGCAGATTTCCGGCGGCTTGGAAACGTGCCAACAAACACTGCGGCGAATTGTGGAATATTGCGATGTGTTGGTTGGCAATGAAGAAGACCTGCAAATGGGACTCGGCATCGAAGGCCAAAACGTCGACAAATCTTCCAAACTCGACCCCAGTGCGTTCATTTCGATGATGGACGGCGTGGCCCAGGAATTGCCGAACGTGAAAGCCGTGGCCACGACACTTCGCGAGGTCGTCACCACAAATCGCCATCGCTGGAGCGCCGTGCTGTGGTATGGCGGCGAAACCTTTCGAGCCCCCGAGTGCGATCTCGACGTTCTCGATCGAGTCGGCGGTGGCGACGGGTTCGCGTCGGGGCTGTTCTACGGGCTGATGTCCGGCGAATCTCCCGAGCAATCCCTGCGACTCGGTTGGGCTCACGGGGCGCTGCTGACCACGTTTCCCGGCGACACGACGATGGCCACCATCGAACAGGTCAAGGCGTTTGCGGAAGGTGGGTCTGCTAGAATCCAGCGTTGATCGAACTCGCCGAATCCGCCAAGAGCAAGAGGAGACCCGATGGCGACTGAAGCACCTTCAAGAACCATGACGCTCGACGAATTTCGCGATCTTCCCGAGGAAGACGGCATTGATCGCGAGTTGATGCTGGGTGAACTCGTGGAGACTGAAATGACCAAGAGAAATCGTTGGCGTGCTAAAGTGGAAACGGTTGTTGCACGAATCCTGGATTCCTGGGCGATTCAACAGTCACCGAAAATCGTGGAAGTTTTTAGCGGCGAAGTCGGTTGCGAGTTCCCTCAACAAGACTCATCGGTCGGGATTGATGTCGCGGTGTTCTCGATTGAAACGATCCGTGCTCAATGCGATGACTCGCCCTATATCGTCGGAGCCCCCATTGTCGCCATCGAAGTCATTTCCCCGAGCACTCGGCACGAGCAAACACAGAAAAAGATCGACGTGTATCTCAAGGCGGGCGTGAAGTCGGTCTGGAATATCGATCCGCACTTTCAACCCTGGCCCGTCCACAAGCCGGGAGAATCTCCGCGGATGTATTCCGGAGACGCTCAAGTCGAGGACGCCGATCATCTGCCCGGGTTTTCAGTCTCAGTTGCAGCGTTCTTCGAGTCTTCGGTTTTCAATTGACCAGATCGCTCGCATCAACCTGATCGCCGACAGAACCTAACTTTTCCATCTTTCAAGAATTCTCAACACATGTCGCAACACGATATCGGTTTGATCGGCTTGGCCGTCATGGGCCAAAACCTTGTCCTCAACATGGCCAACAAAGGGTTTTCGGTCGGCGTTTACAACCGCACCACGACCACAATGGAAGCGTTCGTGAGTGGGCTGGGCGACCGACCGGAGGGCGTCGTCCGTGAAGGTACTCCCGATCGCATCCGGGGCTATGCCGAGCTGAAAGATTTTGTCGGCAGCCTCCAATCGCCTCGCCGAGTGATGATCATGGTGCAGGCGGGTCGACCGGTGGATGCCGTGATTGAGCAACTCAAACCGCTACTCGATCCCGGCGACATCATCATCGACGGTGGAAACGCCGACTACAGCGACACCAATCGTCGGCACGAGGAACTTCAAACGGCTGGATTCCGCTTCATCGGCACGGGCGTTTCGGGCGGCGAAGAAGGAGCCCTCAAAGGTCCAAGCATCATGCCGGGCGGTCATCCGGAAGCGTGGCCGTTCGTGAAAGACATCTTGCAGGCTATCAGCGCGAAGGTCGGCCCCGACGATATTCCATGTTGCGACTGGGTTGGCGAGGCCGGTGCCGGGCACTACGTCAAGATGGTGCATAACGGCATCGAATACGGCGACATGCAGTTGATCTGCGAAGCCTACTTTATCCTCAAGCATGCACTCGGCTTGACCAATCAAGAGCTGTACAAGGTTTTCAAGGAATGGAACGAAGGCGAATTGAAGAGTTATCTCATCGAAATCACCCGAGACATCTTCACCGTGCCGGACAAGGAGTCCGACCAAGATCTCGTGGACATGATTCTCGATACAGCCGGCCAAAAAGGCACGGGCCGATGGATGAGCCAACACGCGCTCGATCTTGGAGTCCCCACGACGCTGATCACGGAAGCGGTTTACGCGCGTTGCCTGTCCGCTCAAAAAGACGCTCGTGTGCGGGCCGCCGAAATGCTGAGCGGGCCGGACGCCAAGTTTGACGGCGATCGGCAGGGATTTATCGACGATGTCCGTCAGGCACTGTATGCGTCGAAGCTTTGCAGTTACGCCCAAGGCTACGTGCAACTCGACGCCGCCGCGAAAGAATTCGGCTGGACGCTGAACAACGGGCCGATCGCACTGCTGTGGCGAGGTGGTTGCATCATTCGCTCGGAATTCCTGGAAGACATCAAGAAGGCGTTCGACAAGAACCCGCAATTGGAGAACCTGCTGCTCGACGACTTCTTTCGGCAGGCCATCGATCAAGCACAACCGTCCTGGCGGCGAGTGGTTTCGACGGCGATCCAACTGGGATTGCCCGTGCCCGGATTCACGGCCGCGTTGACCTATTACGACGGATATCGCCAGGCCCGCTTGCCGGCCAACTTGCTTCAGGCTCAGCGAGACTACTTCGGCGCTCATACATATGAACGCACCGACAGACCTCGCGGCGAGATGTTTCACACGGACTGGATTCGAGAGCGGAAACTCTCATAGTACCGGTTGCCGTGAGACCGCGATCGCGCGCGACGAATTCAGGTTTGCGTCGCAGTGTTGAATAAAACGAGATTGAGCAGTACTCTCAATAGTTCGAATTGACCTGAGTGTCGTTTCGAATCCTCAACGTCCCGCCACGCACCGGCTTCGGCTGGTCCTACCTCGCGGAAGAGTAAAGAGACTCTCCGAAAAACCGGTCTGACCCTTTGGAAGCGTCGCCTTTTCCAGAGAGTCTTTAATTGGACAGCGCCACTTTGGCGTGAACGTCGCTCGTTTGACGGCACGTCGTAGGCACGCGCGTTTGTGGACATCTCCCGGTCGAAACTACCAAGAACTGATTTGACGCGTTTTCACTCCTCAAACTCGCGTGCCTACCGCGTGCGGTTAAACGAGTGAACGCCCCAACCCAACGTCGTCGCTCGAAACCAATGCTTCAATTCCGTTCCCGGATGGACTTTTTTCGGTTCAATCTCCGGTCGGACCCAAACTCAGATTCGGATTCCCGTGGAGCAAGATACGGGAGGCGGAGTTTCGTCAATGAATGGTGCAGTATTTATTAGTCAGAACCCGCTGATCAGCGACATTGAAATCTTCCCTGCCGAAACACCCACCGTTGTGGGTCGCAGCATCATGTCTGACATCAGCGTGCCCGACGTCTTGATGAGCCGTCGCCATTGTGAGTTTCAAATCGTCGAGGAACGCGTGATCGTGCGAGACTTGCAGTCCACGAACGGCACAATCGTCAACGGCGAGCTGGTCGCGGATTCTGTGTTGAACGAAGGCGACGTGCTGATACTGGGACAATCGGAATTCACAACGGAATTCCGTCGTAGCGCGAAGTAGGGCCGCGATCGCTGCCGATTCGCTGTCAGTCAGGCAAAGCCTCAACCGACGGTTGCTTGCGAAGGACGTGGATTTCCATGGACGAGAATTCCAGGTTCCACTCTTCCTTCCACGTCTCGGGGATCTCGTACTCGGCCTTTTCCGGAACACGCAAGATGATCCGAGCGTTTTCGGCGGAAACGTCGGGTCGACCCAGTCGCTGAAACGATTTGAAAAACGGCTTACCCGGTTGAAGCTGCTTGATCATCGCATACGGCGGATCGAAGAAGATCAAATCGTAGGGGTAAAACTCGGCCAGTCCTTTGGGCCGAAACGACGTGCGCAGAATGTCGGTCTGCCACAGAAACACGTCCGACCCCGCGCCGATCCTGTCTCGGTTGCGTTGGAGCAATTCAAAGGCCTGTGGGTCTTTTTCAAAGAAGACCACGCTCTTTGCACCACGACTGAGTGCCTCGAAGCCAATCGTACCCGTGCCGGAAAACACGTCCGCGACACGCTCGCCGTTGAGTTCGCCGCCGAGATTTTCGAACAACTTTTCCTTGACTCGATCCGTAATCGGCCGAGTCACCAAGCCGGGACGTGTTAAGAGCTTTCGACCTCGAAAACGACCGGTAATGATCCTCATTTCGGCGAGCCGTTCAACGGTGGTTCGTCACCGGCTTCAGGAATGGAAAGAATATCGATCACGGCCGTATCGCCTTTCGCGGCTGCGGGCGTGTAGCCGTCTGAAAGCCAACTCGCAATCCGCACGTCTTCCGAGTTGTCGCTGATCGAAGATATCGCGGGTCGCGGCAACTTGAAGCTCAGCGGCCCCAGCGTCAGGACGTCGCCCGGCCGGAGCATGGTCTCTTCTTCGATGCGTCGTTTGTTGACGAACGTGCCGTTGCGACTTCCCAAGTCGGTCACGAACAGCCCATTCAACGAGGGCCGCAACAGACAGTGTCGCCGACTGATGTCTTGCGAAGCCAACAAGATCTGACAACTCTTGTCGCGGCCAATGACGATGTCACGGTCCGGCAGAGAAAGCGTTTTTCCAGCGTGCTTCCCCGAAATGACCAGCAATTCCGTCATCGATCGAATCTCTGTCTAGTGCGAATGATTCATTAGCCGTTTTGGCGTTAGCCACGGTTCCGGTCAATCGTGCTCTTTCTTGGTATCGGTGCTCCGGCAGATTCTGCCACAGCCGTTTTAGCTAAAAAGCTCCATCACCGGGTTCCCCGTGGTCAGCGGACGCGTTGCGCCGTCTTTTCCAAGTCGGGTATCCAGTGGGACATCGAGGGCCTTGTAGATCGTGGCTCCGAGATCTTGCGGCTCGACGGGCCGGTTCTTGACGTAACCGCCAATCTTGTCGGATTCGCCATAGACCGCGCCGCCGCGAATACCCGCACCGGCCAGGATCGCTGGGAAACATTGCGGCCAATGCACACGTCCCGGAGCGCCCTTGGTCTGAATCTTCGGCGAACGTCCAAACTCGCCCATCACCACGACCAACGTGTTGTCGAGCATCCCGCGTTCATCCAGGTCAATGAACAAGGACGACAACGCTTCGTCCAAACGCGGCAAGCACCAGCCCATTCCGTACGATCCGCTGCCGAAGGCGTTGCCCATTCCCATGTGACCGCCGTGCATGTCCCAACTGGAACTCGGTGGTCCGCCGCCGCGACCGGGAGCCGGTCCGGTCCACCCATTGACAGTGACTAAGCCGATCCCGGCTTCGATCAATCGGCGAGCCAGCAACAGGTTCTGCCCCAGCGGATGCCGACCATAGCGGTCTCGCACGGCATCCGGTTCTCGATTCAATTCAAACGCTTGCCGACCGTCCGGCCCGGTCATCAATTCAAACGCTTTGTGCTGCAACTCCTGCCAATCATTGCGAGCGACATCATCCGTGCCGGCCATGGGGTCGAGTTGATCCAACAGTTGACGACGCCTCGGCACGCGAGCCGGTTCTCGAACATCGTAAAGTTCGGGCGGCTTGAAGTTCGGCATGGCGGGATGGTTGGCGGCCGACCCGACGAACAGCGGCGAATGAGCGGCACCCAAGAAACCGCCGGTTCCGATGTTGGGGGCACAAAAGACCGGCCGACCCACGCACTTGATCAGCCAGGCGTAGGAAACCGGGTTACGGACACTCGGCCGAACTTTCGCCACCACCGAACCGAGATACGGCAGTTCGGTATCCGGTTCGCCCGTCACTTGACCGCTCAAGCAATTGTGCATGCCGTCAAAGTGATTGCTGATGTTGTTCGGAGCGTCATCGAGCGAATCAAGCAGAACTTATCCGTCAGCTTGGACAGCCGCGTATGCAGTTCGCTGAGCTGCATACCCGGAACCGCCGAATGGATCGGTCGGTACGGACCGCGAATTTCATCGGGAGCGTTGGGCTTCAAGTCCCAAGTATCGAGATGACTGGGTCCGCCACACAGCAGCACGAAGATGCACGATTTCTGAGTGGAACTCGCGGGGCCGGCAGGATTGACGCTGCCGCGAGCCGCCACCATGCCGGGCACGCCGAACGTCAACGCACCAAGTCCACCGGCTTGTAGGACTTGGCGGCGAGAAACGCCCGAGGTCATCTGTGGATCGACGTGCATTGCATTCCTTTCGGCTGCGGCTTGAAGATGCTGGCTTGTCGTCTCAACATCCTCCCTGAAACACTGGTCGCTGTCGAGAGTCGACAAAGTCGGTTGGTGTCGGCGTCGCCGAGTCTTGCTGGAGCCTTGAAGGCACTCGACCAGCGACGCGACCATGTGCGACGACCATCGGGATTCAATCACCAAGGAGTCATCATGCTGCGCGCAACTGCTTTCGTTACCTCGTTGCTAATGGTTAGCACCGTGGCACCTCTTGCAGCGGAAGAACAGGCCGACAAGAAAGCCGAACCCGCGATTACGATCAAAGTTGTGGACCAACAGGGCTATGTGGCCGAGATCAAGAAGCTCAAAGGCAAGGTCGTTGTCGTGGACTTTTGGGCCACCTGGTGTTTCCCGTGCATCAAGACCTTCGACAAGACGGTGCAATGGCAGACGGAACTTGGCAAGCAAGGTTTGGCGGTCGTTTCCGTCAGCATGGACGATGCCGAAGACAAAGAGCGGGCACTCAAGTTCCTGACAAAGAAGAACGCCAAGATCGTCAACTTGATGAGTTGGCACGGCATTGAAGAAGACGCGGCCAAAGCGTTCGCGATCGGCGGTGGGGCTCTGCCGCATTTCAAGGTCTATGATCGCACGGGCAAGTTGATCAAGACCTTTGAATACAAACCCGACCGACCGGTGAAGCATGAAGATGTCGATGCCGCAATCCGCGCGGCATTGGCAACCGACAAAAACAAATGAATTGTCCACAATGTCAGATGGAAAACCACGTCATGGATTACGATATCGCTGCGATCGCCGATGCCTTGTCTGTTCATATTCCGCCGATTGTGCGTTGGTGCGGCGCTATCGCCAAGCGGATGCGCACGCACAACATTTCCATCACCGGCAAGGAGTCCGGCTATTCCAATACCGATGCACTGACGCTTGCCGACCTAACGGTACAGGAATTGTTGGTCGCCGCTCTGAGAGATTCCGACCCGATCTTTCGCCAATGCCGCATTGACGGCGAGGAAGAAACCGGAGACATGGCCTGCTTCTCGCAGACCAGCGAACTCGCCATCGCCATCGATCCGATCGACGGCACGAAGCAATACCGCGATCGTACCGGCAACGGATATTCGGTCATCGTGCAGTTGCAGTCGCCGGAAGACGTGCATTATTCGCTGGTCTACATCCCCGAAAATGGCCCGCATGGAATGTGGGTGGAAGCAAAAGGGAATCGAGTGGTCTGCGGCGAGGATGATCCGACTCGTTCTGCGGTGGATGTTCTGAAATCGTTGCCGCCGCGATCGGCAAAGTCCGCCGACGATTCGCGACGCATCTACGTCATCGGATTCCTGGACCAAGATGACTCACGCGCGCAGGCCGTGACGGCGGCGGGTCTGCAAGGCGTGGCCGCCGATGTGACGCCCGGCAGCATTTACGAATTGATGGCTCGCGGTGAATTCATCGGGTCACTGATTCATTCGCCGAATATCTACGACTTTCCCGTGTCGATGCAATTGGCCCGCATCTGGGGGGGCGACGCCGTGATGGTCCAGGACGGTAGTTCGGTCAATTTCCACGAATTGTGGTTGGATGATCGCTGCGACATGCTGCGCGTGCGGGGAATCGTCGCGTGCAGTCCCGATCGCCGAGTCCTGAAAACACTGTGCGACGTCGCTAGGGATTGGAATCCGGATCGTTATCCCGATCTTGGGTGTTGAGAATTCGTTGTTGACGGGCACTTTTATTCGGGCAGGTTTTGTGCAAATCCGTAGCGTCGTTCTGCTACTGGGTCTTGCTCGGATTTCTCTGCGCTCTCCGATTCTCCGCGTTGATTCTTCGTCTTCACACAGAACCAACACGGAGAATCGGAGAGCGCAGAGAAAGTGCGGAGTCCTACGAGTCTACACCAAACCTGTGTGAACCCGATCATCGGTCAAGCCCGAGTTTTCAATCAACACACAGCCGCATTCCAACTTGCGTTCAATTCTGCAAAATCGACAACTCGGTCGAATCGATTCAACAAGCTGTGGTCATGCGTAACCATGATCAAGGTGGCATTGGCGTCACGCGTGCGTTGCAGCAGCATGTCCAGAACCGACTGCTTGTTGGCTGGGTCAAGGTTTCCCGTCGGTTCGTCCGCGAGGACCACGGGCGGGCGATGCACCAATGCTCGACACAGTGACGCGCGCTGCCGCTCGCCCTGCGACAACTGCTTCGGAAACCGTTGCGTTAGCTCGCCGAGCCCTGTGGCTTGCACCAGACTTGCAGCCGATTCCGTGGCGTCGGCATCCAGCCGCAAGCGACGATTGATGCGAAACGGCAGCAGGATGTTTTCGAACACGCTGAGATACTCGATCAGTTCAAACTCCTGAAACACCAGGCCGATTCTGCTGATGCGAAACGCTCGTCGCGCGGCATCGTTCAATTGCGAGACTTCGGTTTCGGCGACTTGGATACACCCCGAGGTCGGCGTCTGAATCCCGGCAAGCAAATTCAACAGCGTCGTCTTGCCGGATCCGCTCGGGCCGACAATGGCCACCCGCTCACCCGATTCGATTTGCAAGTGCGGAATACGGAGCGCGAATCCAACGTTGCCGAATCGAAAAAGCAAGTCCTTGATTTCAATCATCCGTCACGCTCGCTCGCCGATTGTCGCGAATTCCCATGGTTACCGGCACTCGATCGGAGTTGGACGATTCAGTCCTGCGGTAACTCGCGCTGTCAGGCTGAGACTGCCTCACGCTGTGCGATCAATGAATCCAGTTCCGTGCGGAGGCGATCGAGGATTTCGTCGTACGGATAGGCACCGAGCG
>JAQBZS010001129.1 GCA_027622115.1 Planctomycetota bacterium
AGCATCAACCGTGGGGACTCGTTGCCAAGATGACCGCTGCGGAAGCGTACGCGCCGCTCGACGAATTCCACACCACTCGGCTGATCGTGCAGTTGGCGGTGTTGGTGGTCGGATTGGCGGCGTCATTCTGGGTGTCACGACGATTGACTCGACCGATTCGCGAACTCACGGAAACGGCAACAATCGTGGCCGGCGGGTACCTCGATGTTCAAGTCCACATTTCCACGAATGACGAAATCGGACAACTCGGTCACGCATTCAATTCCATGACTCGGCAGTTGCGTTCGTCCTACACATCCTTGGAAGAACGAGTGCGATTGCGGACGTCGGAATTGCACGAGGCTCGCGAGGCCGCTGAATCCGCCAATGCGGCCAAGAGCGAATTCCTTGCCAACATGAGCCACGAAATTCGCACGCCGATGAACGGCATTATCGGCATGGGCGATCTGCTCGCGGCCACTCGATTGCAGCCGGAACAGCGAGACTATCTCAACATGGTCCGCCACTCGGCGGACGCACTGTTGCATTTGCTGAATGACATTCTCGACTTTTCAAAAATTGAAGCCGGGAAGTTGGAATTGGAATGCGTTCCGTTCAGCCTGCGTGAGTGCCTGGGTGACACCGGCCAAACGCTGGCAGCGCGAGCTTCCGAGAAAGGGTTGGAACTGGCCTGCCGAATCGCTCCGGAGATTCCGGACGTCTTGAATGGGGGTTCGGATCGGCTGCGTCAAATCGTGGTCAATCTGGTCGGAAACGCGATTAAGTTTACGGACACGGGCGAAGTGGTGATCGAGGTCGTGCCGTTATCCAATGCCACGCCGACCGCGACGGAAGTTGATGCTGAGACCGCATTGGACGAGACGACTGGCGACGCGCCGGTCGACAAGCGGATTACGCTCAAGGTTTCCGTCCGCGACACGGGCATCGGAATTCCAGCCGACAAGCAGTCGTTGATCTTCAACCCCTTCGATCAAGCGGACACGTCAACGACTCGACGCTTTGGCGGCACGGGATTGGGCCTGGCGATTTCGCGGCAACTTGTGGAACTGATGCATGGCACGCTTCAAGTCGAAAGTGAAGTCGGGGTGGGCACGACGTTTTCCTTCACGGCGGAATTCAGCGTCGAAGCCAACCAAACGATGCGGTCGCCGATTGCACTGTCGAAACTCCGCGGCTTGCCGGTGTTGGTCGTTGACGACAATGCGACCAACTGCCGGATTCTCGAAGAGATCGTCGCGAGCTGGCACATGAAGCCGTCGGTCGCGGCGAGCGGTAAGGCGGGGCTCGAATTGCTCAAACAGTCCAGGAACGGCGGCGACCCGATCCGTTTGGTGTTGCTGGACTGCATGATGCCCGAAATGGATGGTTTTGGTTTTGCACGACTGGCTCGCGAGACCGTGACGGAAAGCGAATGCACGATCATCATGGTGTCGTCGGGGATTCGACCGGGTGATGCGGATCGTTGCCGCGAACTCCAAATTGCGCGTTGCATGGCCAAGCCCGTCAAGCATTCCGAATTGCTCAACACAATCTTGTCCGAATTCGATCCCGGCTTGCAGTTCGCGGAAGACGACAGCGACGCGGAGTTTTCGATCACGGACACTGTCGACCCGCGACGAATCCTGCTGGCCGAGGATGGCTTAGTGAATCAAAGGGTGGCGATCGGCTTCCTGGAAAAGCGGGGCCATCAAGTGGTGGTGGCACACGACGGCATGGAAGCCGTGGATCTTGTTTCGCGTGAAGCATTCGACTTGGTGTTGATGGACGTTCATATGCCGAACTTGGACGGGTACGAGGCGACCATAGCCATCCGCAACAGTGAATCAGGCACCGCACGGCACATTCCCATCGTCGCGATGACTGCCGCCGCCATGAAAGGCGACCGGGAGAAGTGCCTCACTGCCGGTATGGACGATTACGTCGCCAAGCCCTTCGAGCCGGAAGACTTGTTTCGTGCCGTCGAGTCCGTTCCGGCAAACGCCTTGAATGCCAACCGCGATTCGTCGACCGATCACGTGGATGTCGGAGTGGCCGCAGTTGATCCTGTCGTGGACACCGTCATTGACGATTCTGTGATTTCAGCAACTCCAATTTCCGAGGCGAATGCGGCATCAAGTCGTCTCATCGATTGGGAAGCGGTGCTGCCGCGCATTCCGTCTGGGAAAACGTTGGCTCTTGAATTGGCGGACCTTCTGATCACGGAGAGCCAAGATCGCCTGCAGCAGATCCGGGATTCGATTATCGGCCAGGACGGTCCCACGTTGCGGCGGGCCGCACATACGCTCAAAGGTTCTGTGGCGATCTTCTGTGTCGAACCGATTGTTGCCGCCGCTGAACGGATCGAAGGCTTCGCGATGGCGGAAGATTTCGATCAGTCGGCGGCGGCGTTGGTAGAATTGGAACCGTTGGTGCCTCGATTGATCAGCGAACTCACACAGTACAAGAACGACCACGGACCCCCCGATCATTGATTGTCACCGTGCGATGAACGCTGATCTTGTTTAGTCTTGTTGTTGAACCTGTCTGACATCTGGGGAACAAGGAGCGCGGATTCCCCGAATCATTGGAGAAGTACTCATGCCGGACGCACTCAAGCAGACCGTACTCATCGTTGACGATAACCCGATGGATCGCCGTTTTGCCGGCGCCTGCGTGGAAAAAGCCGGCATGTCCGCGATCTATGCGGAAAACGGACGCGAAGCGCTGACGATGCTGGATGCCGAGTCCCCAAGTCTTGTGCTGACCGATTTGGAAATGCCGGAACTGGATGG
>JAQBZS010000026.1 GCA_027622115.1 Planctomycetota bacterium
CCGGCAAAGCCGGGCCGGTGCCCGCTGCGCTCGAAAACTCGCTTGTTTCAAGCTCGACTCTCGCTTGTTTAAGGACTAGGGCAGCACAGCGATTCACTGCTCGTGCGTTCGCTCAAAGCGGCGCAAAAAGTTGTCTATGGCGTCGATGATCGCGAGGAAGCTTTTCAGATCACGGACGCCGACGTTCGCCGAAATGCCGATGCCGTCGTCAGCCTCATTCGCTCGCGAGACCTGACTGATAATGGAGATGGGACATTCACGATCAGCACGTCCCGTTTTGGCACCGAGTTCAACCTTTGCGATCAGGAACGCTTCGCCAATCAACCGGTTAGCGCGTTTTGCAGCGGCTTTCTCGTAGCTCCGGATATTGTTGTGACTGCCGGACACTGCGTGAATAATAACACTTTGGCTAGTGTACGATTTGTGTTCGGCTTTCGACTTCGAGCCGACGGGAGCGTGGTCACCACGGTTCCCAGCGGAAATGTGTTTCGGGGCGCGGGTTTGATTGATCACGCATTGAACGGGCCGTCCCGGTCGGACTTCGCCGTCGTGCGGTTGGACCGCCCGGCTGTCGGGCATCCCATCGTGCGAGTTCGGCGGTCGCTCAAGATCGCGAACCAACAGGCGGTGTATGTCATCGGCCACCCGTCCGGCTTGCCGCTCAAACATGCGGATGGAGCGAACGTGCGAGACAATGATCCGGGCGCGTTTTTCTCCGCAAACCTGGATACCTATGGAGGCAACTCCGGCTCGCCCGTCTTCAACTCGGAAACCAATCTGGTGGAGGGCATCCTGGTTCGAGGCGACACGGATTTCGTGACGGAGAATGGTTGCCGGGTTTCGAACGTGTGCCCGATCAACGGCTGTGGCGGTGAAGATGTCACACGGACCTCGGAGTTCGTCAAGCATGTCCCGGACGCACCGATTGACGAGCATCTCGATCTGGACGAACGCGTCACCAGGCTCGAAGAATCCGTCGAAGAGGTGCTCGCCATCGTCAAACAGCTGGAAGACGAGTAGGAGGCGAATATGACAATCTCCGTGATTCCCGTTGACGACATTCGTGAGTTCGGTCGCGCGTATTGCTTTGCCGAAGGACCGTTCTCCGGCGGCATTGCCGTACGCGTTCGGTCCAATTGGCCGGGCTCGGTGCCGGACCCGCGCGATACCGGCTGGCTGATCGGCTTTGCGACGACATGTCCTCACATGGGCTGCTCGTTGGTCTCGTCGGATGAATGCCTGCCGGACGCGGAACAGCCAATGACCTACGCGTTTTCCAACTACGGCGAGGAGTTGGTCTGTGGGCCGTGCCGTTGTCACGGGACCACTTTCGATCTCGCCAAATCGGGATTGGTTGTGCTTGGGCCGTCGACGCAAAACCTGCCGCAGCTAGAACTCCGCGTCAGTCCGGATCGGCTGGCGTTGGAAGCGGTTGGCTGGTGGTCGGCGGAGAACGTGGATCCGCGCGAGGAAATGTGGCCCACGTCAATAAGGGGTCAACATGCAGATTTGTAGGCCGAGGAAATTTGGCCCACGTCAATGAGGGGTCAACATGCAGATTTGTAGGCCGGAACAAGCTCCGCGCAGTTCCGGCAAGTGGTTCCGGCCAAGCTCTTCGATCCTCTGCGTTGTTCCTTCACCTGCCGAACAGAACAACACAGAGGACAGGAGAGCGCGGAGAAATGCAGTTACGGAGAGGTTTGATTGACATGGCCGAAAGTCACCAACGCGAGTTTCCAGCCGGCACAAAGCGAATCACCACCGGTTGCCAATACTGTGCGGTCGGTTGCGGTTACAACGCGTTTCTGGTGCCGGAACCGTCGGAAGGCAGCACGCCGGTCACGCTGGACGGCGTGGCGAGATTCATCACGCCGGCCATGCGAGGCGAAGTCAACTTTCGCGGCAAACGCCATCTTGCCGCCGTCGCGCCGGATGTGAGATGCGACTTGAACAAGGGCAACCATTCCGTTCGCGGCGGGAGCCAGGGACACAACCTGGTCTCGCACGACGGCAGCGGTCGCAGCACGCAAGCTCGGCTCAAGTCGCCACACGTCCGTTTGACAGACGGCAATTTGCACGAGATCACGTGGGCTCAGCTCAACCAGATCCTGGCCAAACTGATCGTCGCTGCCACGCAAATGTCCGCCACTCCCGCGACCGCCGGTGACCGCAAAGTCAAAGTCGATCGACCTCAAGGTCTCGGCGTGAAAATCTGCGAGTACCAGTATCTCGAAAACGCGTACGCCGCGACCAAGCTGTTTTACAGTGCCATTGGCACGCCCAACGTCGCCTATCACGATCGCCCGAGTGCAGCGGGCAGCAGTCCCGGTCTGCAAGACGTCGGCCTGGGACCGCACAACTTTTCGTACGGAGAGGTCAATCGTTCGGACGTGTTGCTGTTTGTCGGCACCAATCCGTACGAAAACCAATCCGTGTTCTTCATGCAGTACTGTGCCGGCCACGAGATGATCGTGATCGATCCTCGTCGAACCGCCACCGCGCAGTACGCCCTGGAAACCGGGGGTTTGCACTTGCAGCCGACTGCACTCGGAGCGGATTCGCTGGTGATGTACGCGATTTGCCGCGAACTCTTGCTCCGCTGGCGGACGTCTCACGGCACGCTCGATTCCTTCCCCTGGCGAGACCGCGTTCTGGCTGATCTCGGTCAGTTGCCGACCGATGACGACGATGCCCAGCAGCGAGCCGAAAAACGCCGCCGTGCCTCGCGAACTGCTACGTTTGACGGGTTTGCCAAATTCCTCGGCGTGGACGACGCTGAATCTCGGTATGCGTTGAGCAACGCCGCCGACGTCTCCGGGATTCCGCTGGCCGATCTGCACGATGCGGTCGATCGTCTATTGAAACTGAATGCAGCACGGGACGAGCAACCCAAGGTCGGCATCTTCTACGAGAAGGGAATGATCTGGGGATTCAACTATCACAACACCGCGTCCGTCGGATCGTTGGGACTGTTGTTGGGCGCATACTCGGAACCTGGTCGATTCGTGGGCCGCGTGGGTGGCCACCAAAAAGGTTGGGCGGCGTCTCGAATGGATTTGAGCGGGCACTTCATCAGCTCGAACACCAGCGATCCCACGGGTTACTCTCAAGGCTTCCCGTTTCGGAACGCGACCGACGAATTCACCGATGTCGCGCTCCAGGCCAAGTTTGGCGTAAACGCGTCGATACAAGTCCACCACAACTTGGACAATCACCTATTCGGCCCGTCGCCCACGGACGTGTTGTCGAGCGTCGGCGACCGAGTCACTCTGCGGAACGGTCTGACCACCAACGCCGATCCCGATGTGCGATTGTTGTGGATCATCGGCGGAAACTATCTGGGCCAGACGAATGACTCGGGCCGGAAAGTGGACGCGTTGAACACTCGCCTCAGATGCGGTCGCAATTACGGAGTCATCGAACGGTCGACGTCCACCGACGTGAATGAGATCGTCGGCGTGCTGCAGCAACGGGTCGAGTCTCCGAACGGCATCGTGTTGATCCACCAGGATGTGTTTGAAAACCCGACCACCGAGTTTTGCGACCTCGTGATTCCCGCTGCCGGATGGGGCGAAGACACGTTCTGCCGCTACAACGCCCAACGACGCCTGAAGCTCTACGAGCGATTCCAGGACATGCCGATCCATGCGGAAGATCGCCAGCGAGTTGATGGACACGATCCGCTGGATCACTGCCGCTTCGACCATCCCGACCGCTTGATGAAGTCTCCGCAGCCGGATTGGGTCATCTTCCGTGACGTCGCGCACGCCATCGGTCAAGAGATCGACAGCCAATCCACGGACACCGACTTCCAGCAGCGAATGCGAGACGTGTTTGACTGACACGATTCGTCCGCGGTGTGCGACGACATGGCACAGAATTCGAACCGTAAGTCACTGCTGGGCGATTTAGTTGACTATGCGAAAGCCTTGCAGCTTGATCCTCGGCGAGGGCTGGTGCATCAAGTCCTGGGGAAAGGTGGAGACGACGCGCGGGCCGAACATCTCGTCAACACCTACGAAGTGGCAGATAGCGACAGCGAGGTTCACGGGAACGGCATCGCCAGCAACGGCGTCATGTTGCCGGTTACGTTTGACCGTCCGTCGCAGCGGCTGATCGGCAAGCTGCGCGTGCCGCCGGCAGCCGACGCATTGCTGACGTTCGTCAAGGCACCTTGGCCGGAGATCGAACCCGCATTTCGTCGCATCAACGAATCGTCCGGTCACGAAGACGAACTGCTGATGACAAACGGCCGGTTCAATCATTTGTGGAACAACATGTTCCACCACCTGCGCAACGATTACGTCAACGAGCGATACCCCGAAGACATGCCGGGTACAATTGTGGAACTGAATCCGGATTGGGCCGCGACGCGCAACATCAAGAATGGCGATGTGGTCGAAATCAGCGGTGTCTCGGCCGGTTCAACGGGGCAATGCCGGGCGGTGGCGTCTCTGCAAGATTCCGTGCCGCCGACGTGTGGATTCGCCATGTTTTCGTATCCGGCAAGAGACACGGGCGGGCGGCGATTTGTCCTGGACGGCTATATCAATCGGACGACCGACGGTTACACGGACGGCATCAACCCCATCGCAGCATTGAAGTACGGCCGCGTGATCGTACGAGCCACCGGCACTTCTTACGCATCGCAAACACGATCAGGACCGACGTACGCTCAAAGAAACCGCATCCGCCCGCAAAACGTGATGCCTCGGCGGATCGACTCGAAGGCCCGCCGCGAATGGATGATGCGGGAACTCATCGTCAAAAAGGGCCTGCCGCAGGCGTTCTTGCGGCGACCATTTGATTTCGCCGGAAACACTCCGCACCAGGCCACATCGTTGGCCGGCGAGCCATCGACCGGTCGCTTTTGGCGCGAGCTGGACGTCTCGCCCAGCGAGTTTCTCGCGCTTGAAATTGAAGGTGAATCGGTTCAATCCGAACTCGTCGCTCGGCTGAATTCCGACTTGCCTTCCGGCATGCTGCCCCCTGCAACCGAGCCTCACACACCCAACGACACAGCGCGAGTCGACCGGATTCAGCAATTGCTGGCGGGGACATTCGGCGAAGCGGAATTCGACGAGTTGCGAAATCTGCTCGACGATTTTCTCGATCGACCGCACCGCGTGATCGAGCAATTATTTCTCGATCCCGATGCATTTCTGGCCAAACTGAATGCCGCCGACGCTGTTCGCGAACAATTTGCGATGCGTCTCAATCCGTCGGACGATCGCACGATGATTTGGCGAGATGCTACGGGCGTCGTAATCGATCAGTGGATTTCATCAGAACGGGACATCGCCTTTTCGTGGCTTAATGGAGATACCATGCCCAACCGCAAACCCAGCTTCCGACTCCACATTCGTCCGATGTTCACCGACAACGACATTTCCAGCATGAATCCTTGGTTTGACCTGTCAAATCTCGAAGACGTGAAGGCCAACGCGGCCGGCATCGTGGAAAGGCTGGAAGATAAGGATCTGGGGCGAGTGATGCCGCCCCGTCCCGACCGCGGAACCGGCCCCTGGCCCGAAGAATGGATTCGGTTGTTCAAACGATGGGTGTCCGAAGGATTTCCCGAATAGTATTCCGTCCGGTGTAGCCACCGTCGCCAGACGGTGGAAACCACGCTCTGGCGAGCGTAGCTACGCCAGATGGTGGAAGACCACGCTCTGGCGAGCGTAGCTACCAATACCAAATTGAAGGAGACGCTATGGCCTCTCGCACAATCGCCGAATTGAGAATCCTGCCACCGCTTGCCATCGGTCGCATGGGCTCGTCTCCGCAGCCCATGGACAACTACACGGTCAAGCCGAACGACGGCGAAGGATTCCGCCAACTTGTTCCCGCTCCGACGTTGCTCGTCGATGAAGACGGATCGATCTCCGCACAAATTCGCCCCGAGGAACTGCGATTCAAAGATGACCACAAACCGCCGCGAATCAAGCCGGTTGCCCCGTTTCTGGAACTGTGGGTGCGTTTCGCCGACGAAGAGAATCTGGAACCGCTGACCCTCGAAGGGCTCGAATCAGCGGGATTGGCAGCAGAGGACGTGCTATGGTCGCTCGATGTCGGCAACCGAAAGATGGTCCGCCGCACGGGCGACCCGAACGACGGCATCTCTGGAAAGGTCGAACCGGAAATGCTCGTCAAACACAAGAAACGCAGAATCTGGGGAGTGTCCGAGAACTTCAAACAGGACAAGGACGGAAAGTTGATGCGCATCCCGATGGGCCATGTGCAATACATCCGTCCCACCGAGGAGTTCCCCGAGATTCGCATACGCATTACACCACCGGAAGGCCTGGTCTATGGTGCCAAGGCCGATGATATCATCCCTAAGGAACGAGCCGTCTACGACGTCAAGAAAGGGGCGTGGCCGGAACATAGCGATCGAACTCCGCCACAGGATCCGCAATTGCCGTTAGCTCGACAGACAACCGTCCCGTTTGAGATTTATGCCATCTATCCCGGCGGCAAGAATCGCGGTTTCTTCGACGATGCGTGGGACGGAATCCTAGCAGCGAGCGTCCGCGTGTCGGAGGGTGAGACGATGCAGGCGAAGGCTCGAGTTTCCGTCGGCCCGCCTGATTTCGCGCCGGACAGTTTTCCCGTCCGCACGCTGCAAGATGAATTCGACCAACTGGTTCACGGGCCGAACGTGGCACCTGAAGAAGTCGACGTGGATCAAACCATCGACATTGTGCGACGCGCCCTGGAAACGATGCAGCTCATGGACGTTTCCTTCTTGAATTCCGACCGCTATCACAGCCGTTTTCCTAATGGAGCGTTGTGGTTGCGAGTCCGTGACGCACACAAGGGACTGTTGGATGGCGTACAAGGACTGAAAGCCGATGCGAACACGCCCGCACGGTCGGCGGCGATCAGTGCGTTGAATCGGATGCGAGGCTTCTTGCGCGAATATACGGAAGTGTGGGACGGATATCGCACCAGCCAAAAAATGCCGGCCATGATGCGGGGATCGGACTATGGCAATCTCGCGTTGACTCGGCGGCAAAAGGCGACCATTGAAGCGGCGTATCAGAAATACAAAGACACAGGCGGCGAACCGACCGAACCGGAAATTCGAAGAACCAGTTTTGCATTACATATCCTGCCATGTTTTCGCGACGAGGATATTAATGCGATGAAGAATCTGGGCGGGAAAAGTATCGACCTCACAAGCTACGACGAAGTGAAGGCCAAGAGTGATCTCATCCTGAAACGGCTCAAAGGCCAGGGGAATCTCATGCCGCCCGTTGCGAACGATGGACCGTGGCCGAATGAATGGATTGAACTCTTCGAACGCTGGATTCAAGAAAAATATCCCCAATGAAACTGCCGAGCGCCCGCCTTGTCGAAGAATGCGAACCATCCAACGAAGTTCGAGGAACTCAATCATGGCATCAATTCATCCCCAAAACTTGTCCGCTCAGATTTCTTACAAAGCGGTCGGCAACCCACCGAGCACCATGCCGGTTTCGGCCATCTCAAATTGCAATCCCGGTCTGGAATTCGATTTTCGGGCTGTGTGGAAGTCGCTGATCGAGGGCGTTGAACTCCACGAAGCCGGCCTGACCAATGACGGCCACATCGTGCTGGATGTCGATCCGGACGGCATGGCCCATGCAGCCGGAGTGCGGACGTTTGACCTCTTGATTTCCGTCGACGGGAACAAGGTTGTGGCCGAAGGAGACTCGCCGGGCTCCGCATTGGAATTCTCCAACGCGCTGGCCGATGTGTTCGACAAGCTGGGGTCAACACTCCCGTGCGTGTTTCAGTCGGCCAATGACGGCTCGCGCATCGAGGTCTCGCTGTTGATCAATCACGTTTTGGACAATGCGTTTGTGTCGGAAGCATTGGCCGAGCCGGGCCAATTGACTCAGGGTCTGTGTTCGCCGTGGCACGCGGATTATCGCGAATGCGGTTGCTACTACTGGGCGGCCAGTCGGCCGGACTTTATCAATGCCGTGCCGGTGCCCGGAACCGACGCCGTTCAAGGCCAGTCGTGGATGCAACGCGACTTGCAGAGCAACAATCGACCTGATTCTCGGCCTTATCCCAACTTCCCAATTCCTGATCCAGACGCAAACCCTCCGCAAGACGAACCGCCGCATTTCACCTATCAGGAAATGTACTTACAGTGGGAGCAAAAGCTGCAGTTCATCCGTCAAGGCAAAGTGGCTGACCCGCAATGATCATCAAAGCAGTGCCTGACCAATTTCGCACCACCGACCCCGCGTCGCCTATTCCGAAATTCGGTTGCGCCGGGCACCAACACCGGCGTTCGCGGACACGGCTCTCCACCGACCCCGCGTCGGTGGAGAGCGGTGCGGTTCCGCGCAACCGAATTTCGGAATAGGTGACCCCGCGTCGGTGGACGAGTGACTGAATGGCTACCCATGCGGTCAGTGGAGCCCACGGCTGATCGCCGCTGGCCAAGTCGTCGTGTTATAAATTACTTGTGCGAGTCGCCTAATGATCGATCTACCCGTTGTTGCATCGATGAGCGTTACACCGGTCAGCTCGGAAGCTGTTGACCGTGATCGCCCGAGCGGTCCGCTGCATCGCGACGTGCATCTGGTGCAAAGTGAACTCGCCGCGCAGCTATTCGTCGTGGAAGGCTCACAGATCTACGATATTGATCACGAGTTGGCCGCGCGGATCGAGTTACTGACCTCAAGCCGGTCGGACGCAGTCGCTGGGCTCTTGGACGAATTCGGCGTGATCCGCGAATCGCGTGAAGTCCATCAACCGCTGGAATCCATGCCGCTGCGGTCGCTCTCGTTGGCTGTTGCTCAAAAGTGCAATCTGGGTTGCACCTATTGCTATGCCGAGCAAGGCGACTTCGGTGGCAGTCCCAAATCCATGCCCGCGGAGACCGCGTTGGCAGCAGTTGACCGCCTGTTTGACGGGATCAAACCCGGCGAACGAGTCCACCTGGCGTTTCTCGGGGGTGAGCCGCTGTTGAACCGTCCCGTGATTCGCTCGGCCACGATCGCAGCCGAGCGACGCGCGGTTGAACTGGGGGTGCAAGCCGGTTTCGCCATTACAACGAACGGTACTCTGCTGGAACCGCATGACGCGGATTTCTTCGAAGAGCACGGCTTCGCGGTCACGGTCAGCATTGATGGTCCACGCGACGTGCATGACCAATTGCGGCCGTTCAAGAAAGGGACGGGCAGCTTTGACCAAATCATGCTGCGGCTACAGCCGCTCTTGCATCAACAACGACGGATGCAGGTTTCCGCGCGAGTCACCGTCACGCCGCGAAATCTGGAGCTGACCACGACCTTGTCGGATTTGCTCTCGGCGGGATTTCACAGCGTGGGGTTTTCGCCGCTGCTCAGTTCGCCGAGTGGTCGCGACGAATTGGAAGCCGCGACGTTGGACGACATGTTGGCCCAGATGATTGCCTGCGGTGCGGAGTTTGAAGCCGCGATTGTCGACGGTCGGCGGCATGCGTTCTTAAACATGGTGAACGCCATGCAGGAGTTGCACGTCGGCAGTCTGCGGCCGTATCCCTGCGGCGCGGGAGCCGGTTACTTTGGCGTATCGGCGGACGGCGGACTGTTCGCCTGCCATCGATTCGTGGACGACGACGCGGCGGCCCTGGGCGATGTTGCGGGTGGAATTGATCAACCCGCGCAGACACGTTGGCTGCGTGAACGGCACGTCGATTTCCAGTCGCCGTGTCGCGACTGTTGGGCTCGATATCTGTGCGGCGGCGGCTGCCATCATGAAGTCCTCAGCCGCAGCCGAAACGCCTGCGGGTATATTCGCGGTTGGTTGCACTATTGCCTTGAAGCGTACGCTCGGCTGCGAAAGGATCGGCCGGATTACTTCTCGGCCAGCTGAGTCATGGCGGCAGAGTCTTGTCGTCGGTGCAATACCTTCAATCTCGTGGTATCGAAATATTGGATATGTTCAAATGAGTCAGCACTCACGTGGTGGATATTGGCTAATCGAAATTGAAGAAACTGCGGCACTTTGCGCAGACCGGCAACTTCAATCGGTTGCGAAGTGCTTGCTTCAATGGGTTGCTGAATCGGTCTCCCAAGAAGCTCAATCTTGAATCGCACTCCGTCGAACTGACAACCATCGACGCAAACTATAATGGAGCCTACCCGTGTCTGGCGGCGCGACACGAGTCGGGAAGCGTGCCCGATGAGCTAGCAGATGAAATTGTGGCCTCCGTACGCGACACATTGTCAGAAACCAGTCTCACGCGGTTCTTGCTGACGCTGGCAGAACAGCGCGAAATAATGCGTGGCATAACAAACTGAGATCGCGAGAGGTGAGGGGCTGGTCGAGCAATCGCCGGCTCTACATGGAATTGTGTCGCGAAAGCATAGACGCGTACCGGGCTGCAATTCTGAGTTTGCAGATTCTTGTCTGCTCGAACAGCCAAACCGATGACATCAACCTCGGCAGGTCATATTGAAGTTTCCGTGTGCGTCATTGGCGGCGGACCGGCGGGCTCGGCCACGGCTCGGCAACTGGCACGGTTGGGGCATTCGGTGTGTCTGTTGGAACGCGAATCGTTTCCGCGTCCCCACATTGGCGAGTCGCTGACGCCCGGCGTGGTTCCGTTGCTTGACGGCTTGGGCATCCGGGCACGCATCGATGCCGCCGGATTTCTCAGACCACGGTCGACCGTGATTCGCTGGGAAGACTCAACCGATCGCGTGCGTGAGTTCTCCGGCCACGGTTACCAAGTCGACCGCGGTCGATTTGATCAACTGTTGCTTGCTGCTGCCGTCGATGCCGGAGTAGGGGTCGTGCAACCAGCACTTGTCCGACAGGCCGTGTGCAGCGACAGCGGGCTTTGGTCGATTCACGCCACGCAAACGGACCGTGGGCTGACGATACAAGCGGACTTTGTGGTTGATGCGACCGGCCGATACTCACAACTTCGACTACCAACCGGTTCCAGCAATCGCCCGCGACGACGAACGGTCTTGGCACCGACACTGGCACTTTACGCCTATTGGCGGTCGCCGCGCGAGACCGGCGGTTCGGGATCCACGTCGAGTTCATCCGACAGTTGCACTCGCGTTGAAGCCGGGAACGACGAGTGGTTTTGGGGGGCGCCGTTACCGGACGGGACATTCAATGCCACCGTGTTTGTCGACCGCGACCGCTTGAAACTTGAACGCGGCGACATGACCGCCGCATACGAACGATGGTTGGCAAAGTCCGAGCTATTGAGGGACGTGATCAGCCGCGAACGCGTGACACAAGTTCGAGCCGTCGATGCGACTTGCAGTCGAGCGTGCGAAGTGTCGGGGCCGAATTGGATCAAGGTGGGCGAGGCCGCTTATACGTTGGATCCGTTGTCGTCGCAGGGGGTTCAGTCGGCAATTCGCACGGGCTTGCAGGCTGCGGCGGTTGTTCACACCAGCCTCGTTCAGCCCGAGAACAAGGGAATCTGCCAGGACTTTTATCGGGCTCGCGTCAACGAATCCGTCAGCAGTCATCAAGCGTTTGCAACCGAGTTCTACGACCGAGTGCATGACACGCGAGTTGAATCGTTCTGGACGCGCCGTCGGTCGGAATCGAACTCCTCCGACGAATCCGTCATGTCTGCGGCATTGGAATGGCACGGCTTCCGCAGTGCGAACGCGCAACTGCGAACGGTCGATCCAACGGCAATCGTGCGACTGGCGGATGATGTGCGGCTGGAGCCCACGCCGGTTTTGATTGGGGACTTTGTTGGCCTGCGACCGGCGCTGATCAATCCTCGCGTTCACCGGCCGCTGGCATTCTTGGGCGACGTGGCGATTGCCGATTTCCTGTCGGAGTTGCCGCCGACCATCAAGGTCGCGGAATTGGCCGGCCGATTACGCGGAAGAATCCAGCCACGCGAATGCTTGCAAGCAATTCAATGGCTGCTCGAAACCGGCACCCTCAAGCTGGACAGTTCGTCCGAATGTCCCCGGCACTAAACAAGACTATTTAGTGTTGGTGTTAGAACTGGCCCGCAGAATTTGAAGTGCAATCTCGATCAAATCGACCGAAAGTTTTTCTGGACTTTTCCAATTCTGCGAAAGTACGGGTTGGGAATACCGGCGAAAGTTGTGAGATTTCGCCAGTACGCAGCAGGTCGCGCACTGTGAAACGCTAAGCTGGGGGTGTGACCTCTCGTTGAGAACTCGCTCGTTGACCGGCGACCCCGTCTTGCAGGACGGATGGGGTCGGTGGTTCAAAGTTGTGCGAATCACTACTGACTCCCGGCCGCCTTCGCGTCAGGTACGTTTCACCTTCCGCTCGCCGAACACATCACAAGGCATTCTTGGCATGCATGAATTTCAGGAACAACAGCGGCGTGCGGGAGCGGTGTTGTGCGACCGGTCGACGGCTCCACACGCGCGACACTTTTGCTGCCCCAACGCCGAATACATCGCCGCACGAGACGACGTCGCGGTGTTTGACCTGAGTGACCGAGTTCAACTGAAGTTGACCGGCTCGGCGCGAGTCAAGTTCCTGCACAGCTTCTGCTCCAACGACATCAAGTCGCTCGCCGACGGTCGCGGGTGCGAGGCGTTTGTCACGAATATCAAAGGGCGGATCGTGGGACATATCTTCGTGTTCGTCATGCCGGACGCGATTTGGATCGACTCGGGACCCGGCACGGTCGAGACGCTGAGCGGACATCTCGGCAAATACGCAATCGTGGAAGACGTCGACATTAGCGACGAATCCGCGAATCGTGGCGACTTGTTGCTGTCCGGCGAAAACGCAGCGACAGCGATTGCCAACTTCGGCGTCGAAGCCGATCCATTCGTGATCGGACAGCATGTCACGCACGCGTGGCAGGGTCACGCAATCGACGTCCGCCGCACGAGCATGCTCGGCGTGCCCAATTTCTTGCTCTCCGTCGATCGCGGCGGCATCACCCAAGTTTGGCAGCATTTGATCGACGCGGGAGTCCGACCTGCCGGGGCCGAAGCGTTTGAAGCCCTTCGCATCGAATCGCTGTTTCCGATACACGGCCAGGACATTTCCGACGAAAACATCGCACAAGAAGCCGCGCGCACCGAACTGGCGATCTCGTTCACCAAGGGCTGCTATTTAGGGCAGGAGCCGATTGCACGACTGGATTCCTTGGGGCACGTCAACAAAACGCTGCGCGGCTTGCGGATCGATGGGGATGTGAAGATCGACGCAGGAGCGCTGATTATGCCGAGCGACGACGACCAGGAAATCGGACGAGTCACATCGGTGGCGGCAATTCCCGGTCAAGCGGAATCCGTGGCGATGGGCTTCGTGCGCCGCCGCTTCATGGATGCCGGCACACAAGTGCGAGTGCAAACCGCAGACGGACAAAGTGCCGCATCGGTGTTCACGCTTTCGTCGGGTTAGCTGGCACGGATCGACCGGCCCGTCACCAACTTGGCCCGATTCGTCTTCACTTGTGTCGACAATTGCCAGCGTGGATGATTGCCACTCGACCGACAGTGTGGGCCAAGCGTCGATGTCCCATTGAAATACAGCAATTTCTTCATCGACTGACCCGGAATCTGACCCGATTCGATCCGCAATTGCCGTATTCCCCGACGATTTCGTGGTTCGTTCGAGTCCCTCGTCGCCGACTCCGGTATACGGCAACCGTCGGCTTGATTGGGGTTCCTGCGTTCTGCTTGCCCAGGACAACAGCACACAACTTTGTGACGTGAGATTGAGAACGATGGCGAAAAAGAAGGCTGCCAAGAAGAAAGCCGCCCCAGTTGTCCAAGCCGTGGCTCCGTCCCAGGCCGCGATCCCTCAGCCGGCGATGATGCCGCAGGCAGGCATGCCGATGCAGCGACCCGGCATGCCGATGCCGGGTCAGATGCATCCGCAGATGATGCAGCCCCAAATGGCTGCCAATCCCATGATGCAGATGATGCAAATGATGCAGATGATGGCCGGCGGCGGAATGGGACCGGCGATGATGGACCCGTCGGCCATGCCGTTTACGGTTGGAGGCGAAGCCGTTGCCGACGGTGATGCCGGACTCGACGCAGACTTCATTCGCCCGGCCATGCTCGACACGCTGACGCGCACGCAAGAAGGTGTGCCGCTGGGATCGGTTCTCGATTATCTCTGCCTGACCGAAGATGGGCAGCATTCGCTCGGCGGTGTTCCCAAGGGCTGCACGATGGCGTTTGCCGGGCCTCCCGGAAAAGGCAAGACTCGATCCGCGCTGGCCGGTCTGTGCAAGGTGGCGCTCAGCGGTGAAAAGGTCGCGTTCGTCGTCGCCGAAGAGGGCTTTCATGATCCAGATGGCAACGGTCGAGACGATTTGTGTTCTCGCATGACCAAAATCGGCATGGCCGTCACCGGTCTCGACGAGGCGAACTTTCGCAGCCAAGTGCTGGAAAACGTCTACGTGATGGAGAGCCAATACCACAAAGGCAACTCGTGGGACGACTTCGTCGGCAAGTACCGCTATCTGGTGGAAAAAGAAGCGATCGGCTTTGTCGTGATCGATTCACTCAACATGCTGGATCCGACCAAAAACCACACGGCCGACAACCTCTCCGCGCTGAAAACCTACAACCACGAACAAGGCACGACCTGCTTGTGCATCGGTCAGATCCGAGACACCGGTTCCCCGGTCGGTGGTGAAGCGCTGATGCACACGGCGGACGCGGTGTTCCTGATTGAAGAGATGTCACTCGGTTCGAAGGAAATCGCCGAGATGTGGGGCGGCAAATATCGAGACAAGATTGATCTCATTCGAGCCGTCAAGAGCGTCAGCACGCCCACGTTTCCGAACCCGATCCGCCTGGATCGCGATCCATCGACGGGTGTGTTGATCGTCCACGAATCGCAACCTGACACGTATGCCGTGATGGAACCTGCCTAGTTGCGGAAGCCGTTCACGGCACCATTTCGAAGTTGTGACGGACGGTTGCTTCGAGACCCACGTCAGTCGTATTCTGGTGGTGTGTTCGATGTCGTCGCGATTCGAATCGCGGCACGGCCTAGAGACTATCTGAAAAAGCGGGACACGGTTTTTCAGATGGCTTCTAGGCCAAAACTCCGTCCCGACGTGCGAGGAAGCAATGAGCCGTTTGAGTGTCGCGATCATCCTGTTGGCTGCGTTCGGCTGTGGGGAGAAGTATGGGAAGCCCGTCGAAGTCACGGGCAAAGTGACAAAGGGCGGCAAGGCCGTGGAAAAAGCCCGAGTCGAATTTCACGCCGCATCGAGTGAACTTCCCGCAGAACATCGCACCCGATTCACGACGACCGATCCTCAAGGACTCTACAAACTCGACCAAGTCTATCCTGCGGACTATGAGGTTCGTGTCGAGATGATCGGGGGCGGTGACGTCGATCCTGAAAGAGCGACTGCTGCCGGCGGCGGAAACGCGCCGAACGATAAAGGGGAACTCACCACGCCTTGGACCGTCAAAGTCACCGGCGAAAAGAAGTCCTTCGACTTTGATCTTGATAAGCCCGAATCGGGCAAATAATTCGTCGTCATCGTTACCGTTAATTCATTCGACAGGGGAAACGTCATGCGAATCAGCCAATTGCCACGCGCTGGTCGGCGCGCCTTCACACTGATTGAATTGCTCGTCGTGATCGCCATTATCGCCATTCTTGTTGCGTTGCTGTTGCCGGCCGTGCAACAAGCCCGCGAGGCGGCTCGACGAAGTTCCTGCAAGAACAACCTGAAACAAATCGCGCTGGCGCTGCACAATTATCTGGACATGACCGGCGGAACGTTTCCGCGAGGCGCCTACGTTGCACGCGGTCGAAACTGTTGCTGCTCGAATTCCGACTGGGGCCGGGGACGCACCGTACACATGATGCTCTTGCCGTATATCGAGCAAGGAACGCTTTATAAGCAACTGAATTTCAACGTCCGCGTGGACCAAGGCGCCAACGCCGGTCTGATTCGCACGAAGATCTCGACTTATCTGTGCCCGAGTGCTTCCGGATTCCAGATGCAGACCAGCATGTTCAACGGCGGCGTGCCCGTGCATCCGCATAACTATCCTGGAGCAGGCACGTACCACGGTTGGGCTGGCTGTGGTCGGCACGGGAATTCGACGATCAACGGCGTGTTTTCTCAGCGTTTTGGGATCCAAGAAGAAAACGGCTCCGCTGCCGATCCCGCGTTTAAGTTACGCAATGTGACCGACGGCACCAGCAACACGATGTGCTTTGCGGAAACCGCTCAAGGGCTGCCGACTTATGTAAGCGGCGCGCTGAATGCCCAATGGTCGAACTTTCGCGGTCGAGGCTGGGCCGACCCTTACTACAACAGCACGCTTTATTCGATCGGTTCCACGCCCAATAGCCTGGTCTCGCAATACGGCGGATACAACGCCAGCAATACGGTCAGCTACCACGTTGGCGGTGTGAATGTCGCATTTCTGGACGGTCGCGTTCGATTCGTCAACGACAACATCAACGGCGACATTTGGTATGCGACAGGGACGCCGCAGCGTGGCGAAGTCGTTGGCGAGTTTTAAGCTCGTGTTGACTTACGTTTTTTGCTCGCGAAGGTCTTAGCCCTTTGTTGCGAATCAATCGCTCAGTTTGACGTCCGAGTTCCGAAACCTGCATTTCCCGGTCACCCCAAATATTTAAGGCTCGAGGCTCGGGGGGCGGTGCAGTAATTCGGAATGAATTCAGTTCGAACCGACAAACCACGAAGCAGCAAACCCTACGACGAGCAGAGCGAACGCTGCGACGGCAGTTCGGCGAATCACGCGTTTTCGTCGATCGGACCAGGCCAAGGGATGTTTGCCTCCGGCAATGACACCGTTCACGGGGCCGTAGCGAACGACGTTGATTTCAGAAGCTAATTGTGATCACCCAATCGCACGCGGAGCGATCATCCATCGACCGCACGCTCCAGTTCCGCAATGGCTCATACCTGCTGCATTGTGAATCCTGCCACGACATTCGAAACGCAAACGGCCCGCGCTTCTTTTGGAAACGCGGGCCGCAATAGTTTCTGAGATTGTTTGACCTCAAACGCCGGTCAGACCAATTCGGCGATCGGTTTGCCTTCTTCCACCATGTAGACGGGGCGTCCAGCTTCGTTGACGAATTGCGATCGCGGATCCATGCCGAGTACCTTGAAGAACGTGGCCATCAAGTCTTGCGGTCGAACCGGTGTCGTCTTCGGAACGTCGACCTTCGAAGCCGACTCGCCAATGACCTGGCCCATCTTCAAGCCGCCGCCCGCCAGGGCGAGCGTGCTCAGCGGAGCCCAGTGATCGCGTCCGGCATTCTTGTTAATCTTCGGCGTGCGTCCGAACTCGCCCGTGATCACCAACAAAACGTTGCGATCGAGGCTGCGTTGGTACATGTCATCGACGAACGCGTTGACCGCATGGTCCATTTGGGGCGAAAGCTTATTCATGTTCTCGCCGATTTTGCCGTGCATGTCCCAGCCACCGTAGGACAGCGTGACGAACCCGCAGCCAGCTTCGACCAAACGCCGTGCTCGCAGCAACTGTTGGCCAAGTCCGGCACCGTATCGCGCGGTGACTCGCGGGTCTTCGTACTTGAGATCAAACGCTCGTTGCGAGCGGCTGAGCACCAAGCTGAAGGCCTGTTGTTCGAAGGCGTCCAAACCATCCATGAGACCACTGCGGTCGACTTGGCGGTTGATGTTGTCCAGCCCGTCCAGCAATGCTCGCCGTTTGCCGAGCCGCTGTTCGTTGATGGCCAGAGCCATGTTCTTGCGAGCTTGCCCACCCGGATCGAAGGGGCTGTTCGCGGCACCCAAAAACGATGGGCCGTCCGAACCGATTCCACCCAATCGCACATAGGTCGGCATACCCGATTCCG
>JAQBZS010001130.1 GCA_027622115.1 Planctomycetota bacterium
GTTGGTGCGTCATCAGCAAACCAATTCACGTCGAAATCGCGCTGCAAGTCGAAAACACCATTAACCGAGGCCGAAGACGCACCCTACGACCATGAATAATCCGCGCTAGCCCCGGTTTTCCTACGTTTGACCGGAACCGTGGCTGTCAGGCTTACGGCTTTCAGATTTGGCGGATTGACGTTCTTGATGAAGCCAAAGTCCACCGCCCGCCAAATCTGAAATACGTAAGCCTGACCCCGGAATGTGACAAACTCGAACTTAGATGTTTTGACGGCCGACTGACCCAGGGTGCGCTGCGCGATCTTGGGGCTGTGTTGTTGAACTCCTTCGGAGTCTTCAAAGCTGTGTAGCTCGGCCGCCCAAGTACGACGTGAATCGACGGTCCCCGTACTCGGGCGAATCGGTAAGCTTATCGGACGGTAATCGACTGTCCTTCGGATTTCGCGGACCACGCAATCATGAACTTTCACTACAGCCGACGACACCTCTTGGCGACATTGCTGCTGTTGGCGAGCACGGATCGCTGTTTTGCCAATGAAGACGAGGCCCCCAGTTTTGTCAATGACATCGTCCCACTGCTGACGAAATTGAGTTGCAACAGCGGCGGCTGTCACGGCAAGGCGACCGGGCAAAACGGCTTCAAGCTCTCGCTGCTCGGGTTTGAACCCCACTTCGACTACACAGCCGTCGTCAAGGAAGCACGCGGTCGACGCGTCTTTCCCGGCGATCCGGATCGCAGTTTGTTGCTGCAAAAAGCCGTCGGCCGGGTACCACACGGTGGCGGCAAACGACTCGACCAGGATTCCGACGACTACCGCCTGCTGCAACGCTGGATCGTCGCCGGTGCAACCGCCCCGCGTCCCGACGAGCCCGTCATCAAGTCACTCGACGTCCTGCCGCAACAAGCGGTGCTGGATCGAGATTCCTCGCACCAACTTCGAGTCGTAGCGAATTTCTCGAACGGTCGTTCACGCGACGTCACGCGACGAGCCGTCTACGAGTCGAATGCGGATGAGATCGCGGACATCGACAAGCAAGGGCGAATTCACACGCATCGCCGATCCGGATTGTTCGCCGTGATGGTGCGATTCGGTGGCCAGATCGGCGTGTTTCGTGGGACGGTGCCGTTTCAGACAACCGCCGCTGTCGTGTCACATACTCTTGCGGCAAAATCAGACGTGGATCGAACGTTGATCGCCCAATGGCAACGACTCCGCATTCAGCCGTCTCCAATTGTCGACGACTTTACATTCCTGCGTCGAGCCACTCTCGACATTTGCGGAACGCTGCCGACCGTTGACGAAGTGACGCAGTTCGTCGCGGACAAACGCCCAGACAAGCGACCACGGCTCATCGACCGATTGCTGGAACGGCCTGAATACGCCAGCTATTTCGCACTCAAATGGGCGGACGTGTTGCAAAATCGCGGCCGAGGCTATTCGACCAGCAAGCAGCGACGAGGCACCGCGCTGTTCTCGGCCTGGATTCGCGATTCGTTGGCGGAAAACAAACCGTACGACCAATTCGTGGCTGAAATGATCACCGCCACCGGCAGCCAGCAGGAAAATCCGCCGGCCGTCTGGTATCGATCGGTCCGTACTACGCAGGACTACGTGGAATCGATCGCCCAGGCATTTTTGGGCGTCCGCATTCAATGTGCTCAGTGCCATCACCATCCGGCGGAACGCTGGAGTCAGGCCGATTATTACGGGTTGGCGGCCGTGTTTGCTCGCGTGGGACGCAAAGGAGGATTTTCGGACGCCGAAGTGCCGACGAACGAAATCCTCTTCCTCAAACGCACCGGCGAAGTCCGACATCCGCGCACGAATCGAGTCGTGCCACCGAGACCCCTCGGCGGGCCGGACTTCGAATTGGCTGCGTTCGATGATCCGCGTCGAGCACTCGCGGACTGGATGACCGCCAAGGACAACCCGTTTTTCGCTCGGACTTTGGTCAATCGCCTGTGGGGCCACTTCATGGGTCGCGGCATCATCGAGCCGATCGACGATGCTCGCAGCACGAATCCACCGAGCAATCCGGAACTGCTCGACGCGTTGGCGAAAGATTTCGTCGCCCACGGCTTCGACGTCCAACACCTGATTCGACGCATCACCAATTCTCACGCATACGGTCTGAGTTCCATCCCGACCGAGTCGAATCGAGACGACACACAGAGCTTTGCCCGCTTCTATCCGCGGCGATTGTCGGCCGAGGTCTTGTTGGACGGAATGAGCCAAGTCCTTGCGGTGCCCACGGTTTTCCCCGGCGGTCCCGGCGAGTTTCCCAAAGGGACGCGAGCCATCGACCTGCCCGACGAAAACGTCCCGGTCAACTTTCTCGACGTCTTCGGACGACCGGCTCGCACATCCGCGTGTGAATGCGAGCGATCGGATGCACCAGCTTTGGCTCAGGCACTGGAACTCGTGAACTCCAGCGAAATTCAACGCAAGCTGTCCGCCAAGGACGGCTTCGTGGAAGCGTTGACGAGCAACACGGACACGCCCACGCAAAAGGTGAATGAGATCTTCTTGCGCGTCTTCGCGAGAAATCCAACACCGGCGGAAGCCAAGATCGCGATCGATTTCGTGACGTCAAACAAAGGGCAACGCGAGGCGTTTGAATCGCTGATTTGGTCACTGCTGGCGACGAATGAGTTTCTTTTCAATCACTGAACGGCATCACTTTGGGGCAGCTTCCTTGCCGACCTGCTTGCGCTTCAGCTAGCCCGAATTATTCACTGTAGGGTGTGTCGAGGTCGTAAACCG
>JAQBZS010001131.1 GCA_027622115.1 Planctomycetota bacterium
GGCACGGGGCCGGTGGAGAGCATATAGAAAACGATGGGGTGAACTTTGAACCACCCGACCCCAGGCATTCTCTGTACAAAACCTGCGCAAGCGAAAAGCCGCAGACCACCGGGTCAATCCCACATTTTCAACACGCTACATCCACATCTTCCGATATGAGTTCCGGAAAACAACAAGTCATTGATCACCGGCATTGACGAACGGCACCGAATTCCGGCCTGCGAGCGGTGCGGAAAAGGACGGACCGCGAATCCGATGGCGTTTCGCCTGACTACATGTGTGTCATTGTTTACATATGCATTAACGTCAGTAGCCCCCGTGAGGGTGAAGGATTCGGTCATTCGACAACTTGTGAGGTGTCGATGCAGGTCCAGCAGAATCCAGCGGCGATGTAGATCCCACTGAAGAAGAACAAGACCTGTTCCCAACCGATCTCGATCGCCAGATACCCCACAACAACGGGACAGATCGCCGCACCGATGTTGCCTGACATGTTCATGATGCTGAAGACGATGGGCACGTGTTTCCCGGCGATGTCCATGGTCACCGTGTAGGCACTGCAACTGCCGAACGAAAACACAAACGAACCCAGCGAAATTACGCACACGGCCACGATCGGCGAATCGATGAAATAAGCGACCGCGATCAACAGCCCGCAGACGAATTGGCTTGTCGCACCGGGGATCTTACGGCTGATCACCAAGCTGTTTGTCTTGGAATACAGCCAGTCGGAAAACGACCCACCGGTCACACTCCCCAAGATCACGCCCAACAACGGCAAGCTCGCCAGAAAGCCGGATTCAAGCGTGGTGACGTGGTGGACTTCCTTCAGATACTTCGGAAACCATGTGGCGTAAAAAATGTATCCGGCCGCTCGGAAAAATTGCTGGCCGCAGACAAACCACACGGCGGGCGTGGCCAAGATCAATCCCCACGGAGTCTCGCGTTCCGCGTCGGATGTTTCGTCATCGAGATCCGAATCCGATTCCGCGTCGGTTGATTCGTGAATCCAAGTTAACTCGCCCGACGACACGGCCTCGTGGTCTTGCGGGCGATTGCGGAAGCTGGAGTGGAACCAGACGACCCACACCACACCCGGCACGGCGTACAACACAAGGATCGGCCTCCAATCCATCACCGTGAGCAACTCGCCGGTCAAGGCAGCGGCGATGACTCCACCAATCGACATGAAGCTGGCGAGAAATCCGCACGGCATGGCACGCTGACTTTTGGGAAACCACCGAGTGATCGTGTCCGCGCACGCGGGAAACATGCCGGCTTGCACGAAGCCGCAAACCACGCGGGCCGTCAGAAAAATCGGCAGTAGGGGAATTGCGCCGGACACCGCCGTCGCCACCGATGAAATCAACAGGAACATCGCGAGTGCGTAGCGTGACCCCCAAATCTTGGCCAGCCAACCGGCCGGAATCTGAGCGGCGGCATACGCCCAGAAGAAGCTGCTCAACACCCAACCCATATCCGTCTCGTCCAGCTCGAATGTCGCCTGGATGTCGTCGCTGGCGACGGAAATCGCGTTGCGTTGCACGTACGCCAGCATGGCGAGCAAGCACAACCACACGAGCACCGTGTATCGCACATAAGACACACGTTCCGAGTCTGCGGTGAAATTCATGGGGTGCGACCTGTCCGCCAAAACGGTTGAGATTCTCGAACAGGCTGCATCTCAAGGCGTTCGCCGGTGATTCGCAAGGTCGCTTGGCTGCGCGATCAGTCCGTCTTCCCGCGAGCGGGCTCAGTCCGCAGTCGGTGGTTCGGTCTCGAAGTCTTCAAACTTCATGGCACTGTCCATCGGCTCGACTCGCAAGACCACCACGCCGTTTTCAAAAATCCGCACGGTACCGGTGGATTCCGAAACGGCGATGGCCACGCAATTGACGGCCTTTGTGATTGCGGCCGCCGCCCAGTGCCGCGAACCGAGCCCCGCGGTCAGCGTCAACCCTTCGGCCGGAGCATCCAAGATGCGTCCCGCAGCTTCCACAACACCGTCGGTCGACACGATGAATGCGCCATCGATTTGGGCAATTTCTTTCATGCTCTCGCGCACGCGCGGATTTCTGATGTGTCGCTCTTTGCGGTTGTAACCCTTGAACGGGTCGAAAACTTGCTCGTGGGATTTTTCCAGCAACTTGCGATGTGGGCCGACAACGATCAGCGTGCCCACCGGTTTGCCCTCGCGGCCCTCGCGCCCGATTTCGACCGCCAAATCGACGGCAGACCGCAACGTTTCCAAGGGCACCTGCGTTTCAAGCCGCTGGAGATCGCGTGACGTGAGTTTCGCCAGATGCGCGGACAGATTGATGATGGATAGGGAATCGATGACCTCGCGTTCGAACACTGAATACAAAGCGACGACTCGATCGCCGGTCTGCAACAGTTCGTCCGCAATCGCTTCAAGCAACGACTGGCTGAGCTGGATATGTCGCGTCTGTGGCTCGTGCAACAGCGGCACGAGATCCACTTCGTCTTCGCGGGCGGCGAGCTGCACGTCGGGTTTGTCCGAAGCGACCACCAATCGCAACTTGCGAAGGGACTTCCGGATTTCCGCGAAGTCGTACGGCTTTTCGGCCAGAATCAAGACTGCATCGATACCAATGTCATCCCCATAGCGCCGAGTCGATTTCAGCAGGCTCCTGAAAAGTTCACTAATTTCAGCGCGTTTCATTGAGGCGACTCGGGCGTCAGGACCGATCTCGGTGGCGATCGAGACGGGTAGCCGGTGGGCAGCATGCTGGGGGCGGG
>JAQBZS010001132.1 GCA_027622115.1 Planctomycetota bacterium
GTCCGTCCACCAATGTGCGATCGTTTGGGCGTGGCGTACGGCCAATCGAGCTTCCTCGTGGCCAAAGATCCGCGCGACCATCAACAGCGAAAGAATGCCCACGCACCCGGCAACGGCGATCCAGTCGTTCTTGAAATACGTCGCCACAACTGCGCACGCCGCCATTCCTAAACACACCGACGCGATCAACAGCAACACTGCGCGATCACTCAGGCCGCGATCCTTGAGCCGATGATGGAAGTGCCGGCGGTCGGGTTCGCCAAGACTGCGGCCGTTGAGCTTTCGCCGCAAAATGGCCATCAACGTATCGAACGCGGGGACGCTGACCAGCACCAGCGGCACGACCAAGGCAAAACCAGTGGCTTTCTTGACCGATGCACCAAGTGCGAGGGCTCCCACCACAAAGCCGATCGTCATGCTGCCCGAATCCCCAAAAAAGATTCGAGCGGGCGGCCAATTGAAGATCAGGAATCCACAGATGGACGCCGCAAAGACGAACGCCAACGCTGCGGCTTGCCATTGCCCGGTCAAAACCGCGTTGAATCCGATCGTGATCGCAGCAATCACGCCGATGCTGCCGGCGAGACCGTCAAGGCCGTCGATCAAATTCACGGCGTTGGTGCAGGACACCAGCCACAACATCGCGAACACAATGCCGATCGTCGGACCGAGATGAATCCCAAGGCCAAGAATGTTCAAGGATTCGACCGAACAGCCCCACACCGCGAATGGCAGGATGGCGACGACTTGTCCGGCGAACTTGTAGCGAGCCCGCATTCCATAGCGGTCATCGATCAGGCCGAGTCCACACAACAGCGTGGCCGCGACGGCAAACGCGATGACGAATTGCCGCGATTGAATCAGCTCCGTCTCCGGGCTGGGCGAAGTTGCAGGCAGCAAGAAAACACCGACCAGCAATGCCACCAGAACCGCCAGTCCGCCAAGGACCGGAATCGGTTGCCGATGCCGCTTTCGACCGCCGTCCGGGCAGTCGACAAAGCCAATGCGAGGCGCAACGCGGATGGCGAGGCAGGTGATCAGCGCACTGAGAGCGGCAGCGGTACCGGCCGCCATCGTGATTGAGATGAGATACTCGTTGTCGATCACCGCGGGCCTCGAGGGGGAAGCACCGTTGATGTGGGATCAAAGATGTGATTGGTGAAATGGCGAATGCGCGGAGATCGTCACGCGCTCGTGTGGATCGGCGGGAGAGTCAATCCGCGGCACGGCCTGCGAGCCGGTTTTTGTGCCGCGACTCCATCGACCGTCCCAAAAGCGGCGGGAGTATAGTGCCGACCGTAGACCGGTCAATGTGGGTTTGCGTCGAGACACACTGGTTTTCAATGGCACACTGGATCATTTCAAGCAATTGATCCAAGGCGGACCGGGATCATTCACGGGTCGGCTGCTCGATCGATGATGAGCCGGATCGAGCACGCAAGGCGATGCGAAATATTATCTCAGGCAGCGTTCGTGGCCATTGCCGATCAACGTGTCACGGACATTGGCGCTTTCATATTTGCTCGATCACGCTTCGCCAGTAAGCAGGGACGGCCTGCCATGCTGTGTTGTACGTTTCTTCGAGTGGGACATTGGCGTACCAGTCTCGGTCGATAAATAGGGGCATTTCCGGCAGCCGATCGCCGACCGCCAACGGCTCGATGTAGGCTTCCGGCAGACTGAATGCGGCATAGGCTGCGGCGGTCAACGGTTTGCCATCGGTCGGCTCGTAATCGGCCGGGTCGAAGTTTCGCCAAATCATGTTGTGCATGCCGCCTGGATCGTGTTTCCCAGGTCGGAAGAGGTCGATGATCAACAAGTGAACGCCAACCTTCAGTGCTGCCCAAGCCTTCTCGGTGAAGTCTTCCACGCTCGACAGGCGGTCCTTGTTGGCGGGTGAAACGATCTCCATCAGGGCTACAACTTTGTGGTCACTCACATGCCGGATCGTCAACGTCTTGCGTGCGAGCCGATAGGCGGCTTCGGGCGGCGCGACCAATTTGCGGCTGACTTTCGGCGGAGCTTCGGCCAACGCGACCGCTCCGCCACCGCCGCTGAATGGGACGGGTGTCGGATCGTTGATCTGCAACGTCAAGACGTCGGCGATGACACGGCCCGCGTGTTGCTCGGCCATCGCGTAGTAGCCTTCAGGGAGTAGGTCGGCGTTGAGCGCATCGCTGAGGGACATCGTCCACGCTGTATGAAAGTGGTGAAACGTCCCCGCGTTGACTATTGACCAATCGTGAATGGGCATGAAACCGTTCTCTTGGGGTACGGCATGGCTCGACCGACGACAGCCTGATTGTCCCATCCCATCGTGATGGGCTGCGGAGCATCTCGCTTAGCATAGTAGTCCCGCCGACTTTGGTGATCGCCTCGTTCAATACCTGTTGATTGATGCCCTGAATCCGTGTCTTCAGTTGGTGGGCTCGTTTCAGCGCGGGAAGGGCTGTTTTGGCTTTGAGACGACCGACCTCATCGCGACAGCGGTTGGTCAACTCGCAGCCGGTGCTACGACAATCCGCTTCTTTTCGATGGCGGTGCGGCCCGACTTTGCGAAGGGACGCGGGAGCGGTTGAGCGTTGCCTTTCTCGTCGATCGTGCGGCAGCGCAGCGTGTATTCCCCGGCCGGCAAGCCTGGGTGCAGCGCCGCCCAGTGTGCTTTTGCCAGGCGGATCGGCCATGTCGTCGGTTGGCCCGTCTTGGGATCAAAACCGTGCGTGGGCGAAGGAATGCGATTCTCGGCGAT
>JAQBZS010001133.1 GCA_027622115.1 Planctomycetota bacterium
CTAAGCCAACCATTCCGGGACCACTTTGCCGGCTACGTCCGTCAGACGGAAATCACGCCCCTGATAGCGATAGGTCAGTTTGAGGTGATCGAGCCCGAATTGATGCAGCATCGTGGCGTGTAGGTCGTTGACGTGGACCGGATCCTTGGCCACGCCCCAGCCGACTTCGTCGCTTTCGCCATAGACTTGCCCGCCTTTGATTCCACCGCCTGCCAGGAACATGCTGAAGGAATGCGGGTGATGGTCTCGACCCGTGTTGGCATTTCGACCGCCGCGGTTTTCGCCGAGCGGCGTGCGGCCGAATTCGCAGCCCCACACGACCATCGTGCTGTCGAGCATGCCGCGTTGTTTCAGGTCTTGGATCAAGGCGGCGATCGGTTGGTCCACGATTTTGCTGTTGTATTTCAGCTCGCTGTCGAGATTGCTGTGATGATCCCACGACGCGTACACGATGTTCACGAATCGCACACCGCGTTCGACCAGTCGCCGAGCCAACAAGCAGTTTCGCGAAAAGCTCTGGGCCGTGTTGCTGCCTTGCTTGCCGCGACCACCGTTGGGCGGGTCCGGTCGATCCACGCCGTAGTCGGAGATCGTATGTTGGGATTCGCCGGACAGATCAATCAGCTCGGGCGCGGCGGATTGCATGCGGTAGGCCAATTCGTAGTTGGCAATCCGACTGGCGATTTCGGGGTCTTGGATTTGATCGTAGCGTGCCTGATTGATCGTCCGCAGTGCATCCAACCCGCTGCGTTGCAGAGCCGACGGTAGGCCGTCGGGGTTCTTCAGATTGAGGACGGGCTCGCCTTGATTACGGAACAGCACGCCGGAATACGTCGATGGCAAGAAGCCACTCTGCCACAGCGTGGCCCCGCCGCTCGATCCGCGCCCACTATTCAGCACCACATAGCCTGGGAGGTTTTCGGAAGCGCTGCCCAGGCCGTACGTAATCCAGGAGCCCATCGTCGGCAGCCCAAACGTGCCGCGTCCGCACTGCATCAGTAATTGGCCCGGATGGTGATTGAATTGATCCGAATGCAGCGAACGCACCAGCAGAATGTCGTCCGCGCAGCGACTGCCGATGTACGGCACGTAATCGGACAATTCCATTCCGCATTCACCGTACTTGGTGAATTTGCGTTTGCTGCCGAGCAGTGTGGCGGTGGCCTTTTGGATAAAGGCAAATCGCACGTTCTTGAGCAACGATTCCGGGAGCGGTTTGCCGTGCAGTTCGTTGAGTTTCGGCTTGGGATCGAACAAATCGAGATGCGAGGGAGCACCTGCATTAAAGATAAAAATGCACGATTTGCACTTCGGGTCGAAGTGCGATTGTTTCGGTGCCAACGGGTTGACGGCATCGAAATCCGCACCGACGGCGGATGACAGCAAGCCGTCTTGAGTCAACATGGCACCGAGTGCTGCGGTTCCCAAGCCACTTGCGGACGTGGTCAGGAATTCTCGCCGGTGGCGAATGATTTCGTTTTCAAACGGATTCATCGTGCATTCCTGGGGTAACGGGGCGATTGAATGAAGCCATCGAATCAACAGGCAGCATAACTCGACAAGGGCGAGATTCCAGCAGTGGGGATGTCACACGAAGTGTTTGAAGGCCGTGGCCTGGAACGCCGGGCGACTATTCGTTCGATGACGGACGCGTGATGAAGTACAGCAACTGCAAACCGATGAAGCCCATCAGGGGCAGCAACCAAATCACGCGGAGCACTTGCAGCACGCCTTCCGGCAATTCCACCAAGCTCGCGACCACCAAATACAGCAACAATCCGAAAAACGTCAGCGACATCACGCCACAACCGAGCGCCGTCATTTGCGTCTTGAATTGATTCCGTTCGGACGTGGTTTCAAAGTAAAGATCGATCGTGCGACGACGCCGAATCGAACGGTGTCTCGCGTCGATGATTTCGAACGCTCGGGTCAAATCGTTCCAGACGGGCCATAAGTCCTGCTGATTGGATTCAGGCCGATTCGATTCCGTTCCAGCGGATGATCGAAGTCTCTGCGTTTCGTGTTCGAAGTGATTGAGCAGACTATTCGCATTGCTGCTGGTCGAATCCGAATGATCGAGATTGGGCTCGAAGGATAGCCGCACATCGTCATGCCGATTGAAGCCGCTTAACACTGCGGTTCGATCGTCGCCCTTCACGGACAATTTCCAGGACTGCCGGTCTCCGCTGTCATTTTCCGCGACACTCACCGCGCTGATCGCCCACGTGGACTCCGGCACATGTGCGCCCGCCAATGTCACGGTTGCGGTCGAAACTCCCACGTCCGTGACTCCGCTGATCAATCCAGTGACCTGATCAATGTCGATCCGGTTTTCCTCCGCCGTTGCGTCGGCATCGCGCGAACCGGCCACTCGACACAGCGATCGCAAGAGGTCCACGTCCTGCAACAGTTCCGCATCCAATTGCTGAGTCGTCAGCGAGCCGGATCTGCTTGGCACGTCACGATCGAACCGCAGAAACCGGACGCGTCCCAAGTCTCCCTTCGCGATCGATGCCGCGAATTGCCGCACGCATTCCAGTTGCGAGGCCAGGAATGCCGGGACGAGACACGTGCCGGTGTCGTCGCGGATCAGCATGAGTTCATACGCAAACTCCGCACCTTGATCGGCGTGCGGGAGCAAAAGAATCGGAATCCCGGTCGCGGCGATCTGTCGAGTGCCTTCCAGCACGGACTGCTGACTTCCACAGGCGATCAAAGCCTCCATGCTCGAATCCGCGAGCACGT
>JAQBZS010001134.1 GCA_027622115.1 Planctomycetota bacterium
TTGTACGCGATGAACTGCGCAGCAGCGCTTTTCGTTCGGAGAAGATTACCAACGAGCATCTACAAAGGTTAGCGATTGTGTATGTGCGTCAGTCCACGCAGCAGCAAGTGCTCGAACATCGCGAGTCGACGGCCCGGCAATACGCTTTGGCCGATCGGGCGGTGGTCTTGGGCTGGCCGCGTGCGGCCGTGGAAGTGATCGATGAGGATCAGGGGCGTAGCGGTAGTTCGGCCGCGGGACGCAACGGCTTTCAACGGCTGTTGGCGGAAGTCAGTTCTGATCGCGTAGGCTTGATTCTGGGATTAGAAATGAGCCGCCTGGCCCGGTCCTGTAAGGACTGGCATGCGCTGTTGGAGTTGTGTGCCATCTATCGCACGCTGTTGGGCGATGCCGACGGTCTCTACGATCCGAGCAACTACAACGATCGGCTGCTGTTGGGCTTGAAAGGGACGATGAGCGAAGCGGAGTTGCACATTCTTAAGAGCCGCTTGCAGCAGGGGATGTGGAACAAGGCCGAGCGGGGTGAAGTGCTCAATCATCCGCCGCTCGGTTACGTCCGCACTCCGAATGGGGATTTCGTCCTCGATCCCGACGAACAGGTGCAATCGGTGGTGCGATTGATCTTCGCGCAGTTCGTGCGTCGCGGCAGTGTCAATGGCCTGTTGCGATGGCTGGTTGGGCACGACGTGAAACTGCCGATTCGACCGCATCATGGCGAGAATCGGGGTGAACTGGAATGGCGACGACCGAACCGCGTGACGCTCTTGAACGTGTTGCACCATCCGATCTACGCTGGCGCCTATCGCTGGGGGCATCGTGAAATCGATCCACGCAAGCAGGTTCCCGGCAGGCCGACGACCGGTCGCACGTTCAACGCTCACGACGAGTGCCGAGTGTTGATTCGCGATCGCTTTCCGGCTTATCTCCCTTGGGAAGAGTTCGAGAAGAATCAGCGGAAACTGGCTGAAAACTCGCAATTGGGCAAGCTGCTCTCGGCGCCGCGTCATGGTCCCAGCATCTTGGCCGGCCTGCTGGTCTGCGGTCGTTGCGGTCGCCGCATGCTCGTCGGTTACAACAACACGACCGCTCGCAAGACGCTCCGTTACAGTTGCCTGCGGAATGCGATCGACTATGGCGAGACCCGTTGTCAGAGCTTGTCGGGCGCGGCGCTGGAGGCATTCGTGGTCGAACGGCTGCTGCAAGCCGTCTCACCCGCCTCGTTGGAATTGAGTCTCGCCGCGGGCGAGGAGATCGAGCAGGAACGAAAGCAGCTCGACCAGCATTGGCAACAGCGGCTCGCGCGGTCTCGCTATGAAGTCGAGCAAACGCGACGGCAGTACGCGGCCGTCGATCCTGAGCATCGCCTGGTGGCTCGCGAGTTGGAACGCCGCTGGGACGAAGCGCTGCGTGCGGACGAACGGTTGCAGGCCGACTACTGCCGCTTTGTGCGCGATTGTCCAGCACAACTGTCGCCTGACGAGCGTCAGCAGATTCTCTGTCTGGCACAAGATCTGCCTGCGCTGTGGCATTCCGATTCGACCACCCCCGAAGATCGTCAGGTCATCGCCCGTCTGCTCTTGGAACAAGTCACGGTGACCGTGAAAGGGGAGACGGAACGCATCGACGTGGAACTACGCTGGGTGGGCGGCTTCCTCAGCCGTCACACTTTGTCGCGTCCCGTGCAGACCTACGAACAGTTATCGAATTATGGCGAACTGGTGCGACGGGTTGAAGCCTTGCGAGCGGCAGGGAAGACCCTGGCGGAAATTGCCAGCACGCTCAACGGGGAAGGCTTTCATCCGCCTAAACGATCGCAGCGTTTCACGAAAGAAGTCATCCATCACTTCCTTCGGGAACGTGCGGTTCGCACGGGCGTTGTGCCATGCAGCGTCGATCGGGAACATCGTCTTGCCGAGCACGAATGGTGGTTGGCAAGCTTGGCCGCTGAACTCAAAATGCCGATCGCCACCCTGCATCGTTGGCAGCGCGTCGGCTGGCTCAACTCACGTAAAGTTGCTGAGGCGGGAGGACGTTGGGCGATCTATGCCGACGCCGACGAACTCGACCGTTTGCGTCGATTGCGTAACTCGCCTCGCGGTTGGCCACAACCTTATCCGCAGGACCTGATCACGCCCAAGCTTCCGACAACTTTCAATTAAGAATGCTTGCAGTAACGTCACTGCTAGCTCGATAAAAGTATTATCTTGGGAGGTATTATGATTGGCATACTGAAGTCTATTTTCGCACGTTGAAATCCGGATGTCGTGTCGAATCCCGTTACTTCGAACGAGTGGGCAGGCTCAACAATTGCTTGGCGGTGTACTCGATCGTGGCCTGGAAAATACTCTACTTGTGCCGACTCAGTCGCGAATGCCCGGACCTCGATTGCGAAGTGGTCTTCGAACCGGCGGAATGGAAGGCCGTTTATATGGCCGTACGCTCTAAAGAACTCCCCAAGACGCCACCCAGCTTGAATGAGATCGTTCGCATGATTGCCTCGCTGGGCGGATACGTCATCCGCAAGTCCACGCAGCCAGGAACGCAAACCCTATGGATTGGGCTGCAACGACTCCACGACCTGGCAACCGCCTGGAAAGTTTTCGGACCGGAGACCCGGAAGTCATTTTTTGCCGCCGAAAGTTGTGTGGTACGATGAGCCGCCGCGGGGAGGGCCGGGGAGGGATTGCCGCACGCGAGGCACGACTGGCAGCAAGAAGAGATCCCCCGAAGCGAAGCGCCAATG
>JAQBZS010001135.1 GCA_027622115.1 Planctomycetota bacterium
CGGTGCCCGCTGCGCTCGAAAACTCGCTTGTTTCAAGCTCGACTCTCGCTTGTTTAAGGGCTAGTTGACGAGAAGTCTCGGAGCGCGGATCGAGAGGTGTGTCCACGTGGCTTAAAAAACCGACAATCGGAAGACCGCTACTTCGACACCGGAAAGTGATACTCCTTACGTCGACGATTATCGCTTGGCCAACGACGGTATCCGTCCGACCGCAACCCGCTGCACATTCCAATCCGCGATGGCCGCAATCGGCCTGATGAAACGGTAGTGCCACAAGTGCGACTGCAATTGTGACGAGCGAGATTCGCGTGAGGATTACAGTTCTGCTCATAACGACTCTCGGGAAAGAGTCATTGCTGCCGCTCGCCGACATCATGTAGCGGCTCGATTCCGATCACCGGCTGAGCGAGCCTAGCAAGTCCCCATCAGAGGATCGACTTGCAGCCGTCCGGCCAATTCCCACCAATTCCTGTCCCGGTTTTTCCTGCCTTGCTTCCTTTATAAGTTGCCTTCATTCACATTGCGTGCTCCTGTCGGCTCACCGTCGAATGCAGTGCATGGGCTCGTGGATCGACCGCTCTTGCTTGAATGACCTGAGTTTGGTTCCCCCAACTTTTACGACGCTATCCTTGTCGACAGAAAATTGTCGCCCGGTGAAACGTGAGGATTGCCATGCATCTGTACTGTTTCAGACTTTCGATACTGACACTTGCCCTGTGCGCGACTGTGACCAAAGTCGGCTTCGCCGCGACGGAAGATCCATTCGACGGCATGCGGCATGCCGTGACGTTTTATGCGTCGTTCGACGAAAACTTGAAGGCGGACTACGGCGATGGATCGCTGAACCCGCGAATTCGTTTCGATCATGCTGTCAACAAGGGCGAATACGAATACTCGGACAAAGTCTCCGGCTCGGTCGTTCAAATCGACAAGCAAGCGGGCATTGTTGGCGGCGCGCTGCACGGGCTCACCGCGATGCCTCGCCGTGGTCGCATGTTCTATTCGGCCAAGGACAACATTGACGTCGACCGCGGTTGGGGCGGGTCGGTGTCCATGTGGATCAATACGAATCCCGACACCCTGCTCACGACCAAATTCTGCGACCCGATTCAAATTACGGAACGCCGAGCCGGGGATGGTGGCTTGTGGGTCGACTTTCCCGACGTCAAACCACGCGATCTCCGCATGGGTGTCTTTCGAGCATTGTCTCCCGGCGAGAAGTCGGTGTCGGAGTCCGCGGTCGATGCCCCGCTGATCCACGTGAAGAAAATCGGCTTCAAGAGCGGCGACTGGCATCATGTCGTCATGACGTGGAGCGGATTCGATTCGGGCCGGCCGAACGCAACCGCGTCGCTGTATATCGACGGCATGTTGAAAGGACGGCTGGACAAACGGCTGATCAGCATGTCTTGGAATCTTGATAAGACCGGCATCTACACGGCAGTCGGCTATATCGGGCTGCTGGACGAACTTGCGATCCTCAATCGGCCACTTTCCGCGGACGAGGTGAAACGTCTCTTCGGGAAACCGGACGCGTTTCAACCGCTTAAGGGTCGGAAATCGCCAAGCCGACGAACGACCCAACGTCTTCGAGATGAGGTCCACCGTGTTGCCGATCTCGGTGCGGATCATCCCGAGGTTGCGCGAGTTCGTTCGAAAATTCATGCCGCTTTGACGACGCCGAGCGGGCGTCGAGTTGCGGAGGACCTCATCAGGTTGTTACTCGAATTGCCGTCGAGCGGCCCGCGTCCTCCGGCGGCACCGGAGTTCCCTTTTGACGCTCAAACCGCCGATCGATATCAGAAGGCCAACTCGCGATGGATTGGACTGCCGGTCGAGTTCACGAATTCACTCGGCATCAAGTTTCGGCTGGTGCCGCCCGGCGAATTCGTGATGGGATCTCCCGCGGACGAACCCGGACACGATTCTCCCTATGACGAATCGCAGCATCCCGTGCGGTTGACCCGACCATTTTATCTTGCCGCCCATGAAACGACGTTGGCCCAGTTCCGCGAATTTGTGACCGCCAACGAGTATGTCACGGATGGCGAACGCAACGGCGGTGGCCACGCACACGATGAACAGGCCGTCTGGAAGCATCGCCCCGGCACGTCGTGGAAGCAGCCAGGCTTTGCCGGACCGTTTCAATCGCGGGACAACATGCCCGTCGTCCATGCCAGCCACTCGGATGCGACGGCGTTCTGCGAATGGCTGAATCGACGCACGACGCCGGTGGCGAAGACGTCGGTCCACGTCGAGTATGGGTTGCCGACGGAAGCGCAGTGGGAATGGGCCTGCCGAGCTGGGAGTGCCCATCAATACTGGTGGGGAACGAGTGTCGACACGACTGGCAAGGTGCTCAATGTTGGAGACCGTACTCTGAAGGCCGTGCATCCCAAGTGGCCTCGCGATGTCATGCCCATGACGGACGGGCACGCATTCATCGCGCCGGTCGGTAGCTATCGAGCAAACGCGTTCGGACTCCACGACATGCTGGGAAACGTCTGGGAATTCTGTGGGACTCGATATGGCACCTTTTCCAAGACGTTGACGGTGAATCCCGGCGACTTGGAACTTTCGCGAGGATTTGCGGTACGCGGCGGCGGCTGGAGCAATATCCCCACGGACGCTCGATGTGCATCACGCAACGCGGACCCGCCGCATTTTTGTCACAGCAATCTCGGTTTCCGCGTCGCGATCCAATTGCCGGCTCGCGTGTCTTCATCGCCGCGTAAGGGGCGG
>JAQBZS010001136.1 GCA_027622115.1 Planctomycetota bacterium
CCAGTCGAGGTGACGGAATGCTCGCACCTGTTGCCAGGCGGTCTCGATGGATTCCAGCAGGTCCACGTACTCGTTGGAGCCAGTTGGGCCGGACGTGCTCGGGGCCGATTCCAGGACGGCTTCGGCAAGAGTTTCCAGGGCGGTGAGGTCGTCTCCGCTGATCGCGTCGTCGAGCGCGAGCAGGTAGATCAGACTCATGTAGATCGGCTTGAATTCGCGGAGGGCTTCATCTTCCGGGAGGAAACAGCGGAGCAGGTCGGGCAGGATGGTCCGGACGATTGCGGTTGCGTCGGGGGATCGAGACGCGATGAGTTGATCGGCAATCTGCTCAATCAGTGAGGGGTTCGAGCGAAGCGGATTGATGGGCCATTCCAGGCAGCCCTGTTGAGCGATTTCGACGGCGTTTGGCCACGGGCCTGTCGTGTTCAACAGGTGCAACCAGGCGAGCCAACTGTCAGGGAGTTCGATGCACTCTGACGGTGTCTGATCATCGGTGACCAGTTCGGTGAGATGCTCCCAGGCACGGGCGATCGCTCGTCGGGACAGTGCTTGCTCTCGGACGTCGGCTGAGGCAGCTTCGATGACGGCGAGTGCCTGACGTGTGGCTGTCAGCGTGTTGATCTCGTCGGCGCAGATGATGAGTTGGCGGATCACATCGACGGTTGGCTCGCACTGGAGCAGCAACTCAAACGCGGCGTCGAAGTTATCGCTGGCCAGTGCCTGACGAGCTTGATCGATCGCCAACTGCGAAGGAGTCGCGACAGGTTCAACGGGGGCGTGTTCAGCCGAGACGGGTTCCGGCGCGACGCGTTTGAGATAGCCAGCGAGTGCCTCGGCCCAGCGTCGGTCGGGGTGGTCGCCGGGAATCTCATTCAGCAGTGACTGTGCTTGATCGTGGTCAGCCCGGGACACGGCGCGGAGAAGCCACGCTTTGACGACGACTGGATCGTTGAGCGGACCGCGTGTGCGGAAGAGCGTCCCGAAACTCGACTCCTTGTCGATGAACTTCGCGATGCAGTCGGCTAGGTTGCCTTCGTACTCGAACTTCGCGAAGTGCTCGTCATAGACGCATTGGATGAGCGCCTCGGTGACTCGTGCGGGGCGGCGGTTGTCGAACAGCGGTCGATATGTGGGCAGCGTTCGGAGTACCGACCAGCGCTCGAACGCCGCGAGGATGCGGACGTTGAGGAACGCCAGGTTGTGGGCACTCAGCCGACCACGCAATCGCAGAGCGTCCAGGCACTCGCGAGCAGTGGTCTCGTTGCGGACCAGAATCGCCATTTCCAGATCACGCAGAATGCGCCCGACGGGGCGTACCGGTTGCGACGTGCGGTCTGGGTGTCGGTCACGGAGATCCCGCAGTCGTTCGAACTGTTGATGGACTCCCTGACGATCTTCGGGCTGGAGCACTCGCAGGCGAAACACGTGAGGAGCGAAGTACTGCTTCACGGCTGCTTCGATGGGATCCCGATCGTCGAGCGTTGCCTGCTGGCCAGTGAAGTCCGTCCAGGTTGGCCCGACGAACGCCATGAGTTGCTCTTTGAGTGCTCTTGCCTGACGAGCGTCACCAGCGAGTCCGTACCACGTGGTCAACGCCGGTGACGATTCGCCGACGTGTGGCAGCAATGTCGCGGTGTCCGGCTGACGCAGATCATCGATAAACGGGCTCAGCTTCTGTCGAGTTTGTTCCGACATCGAACCGTCCCAGAACGCATCCCAGCGCAGCTTGTTTCCCGGCCCGAAGAATCGGGACAGAAAGTCGAGTTGATCAGCGGAGAAATCAGCCGGGTTCATCACACGCCTCCGTAGTCGTTGAGGAATGCGATTCTGGCTGACTCGGTCGCCTCGCGGTCGGTTTCGAAAGTGACTCCCTCATCGAGGATCTCGACACCGTTGAATGTGAGGTTCATCGAGCCGCTCAGATAAAACTCGTCGCCGAGGAATCCCTTGTGGTGCAGTGTGGCTTTGCGATGCACCGTGAGCAGGCTCTCGACGCCGGATGACTTCACGAGGTCGTCGAGCTTTCTGAGGAACTGCTCGTTATGCGCATCCGGACGAGTGGCGATCACCACACGCACACCCATCTCCAGCATGCGTCCGAGCAGTTCGGCGAGTCGGAGTTGCCGAGGTCCCCACTGTGGATCCAGTGCCGACCACGCACCGGACCGGTTATCCAGTAACTCAAGATCTGTCAGCCACGGCGACACCAGCCAGAGGCAGCGACTGGGCGACAGCAGTTCGGCGGCGAAGAGCGATTCGAGCAGTTCACGAATCTCAGCGTTACTGGTGGACGACGATCGGAAGATTCTGCGCACGCCGCTCATTGCACAGCCTCCGCCAGATCGAGTGTGACGCTGACGAAACCGGTCCCTCGCTCCATGCTGCGAACTCGGGGATGCAGCAGCATGAAGCCGGAATCGACGGGGTCGGCAATCATCGAGAGGATCGCGGAACGCAGCGTGCGAGACTCGGCAGCCGGTGCTCGAAGTTCGACGGCACTGTCGCGGACGAGCAATTCGTCGGCCCGTTTGCGCCAGCCTGTGGTGGCAACGTCAACAACCTCGACGTTACTCGGAAGGCAATTGCGAACCAGGTCGTGCTCAGTTGATGGCAGTTTCGCGAACGGGTTGTAAACCGAGAGACGTCGCGAGCGGATGACGCTGCCTCGCGGCCAGAGCACGCTCATCAACGCGCTGAATCGCCACTGTCGACGATCGGTCTCAAGGGCGTCGCCTTCCAGTT
>JAQBZS010001137.1 GCA_027622115.1 Planctomycetota bacterium
CGATCAGCGGCTGCCGGACGCGATCGACAACGCCGACGGAAACCAAAGCTGGGTCGGTAATGATCAGAAACTTTCGGGCCGAGAAGCGGCGGACCAAGTTTCCGAGTTCTCGAACGGCGCCACAGCCGAAAAAGAGTCGTCCCGACGTGTGGAAGTTCCAGGTTGTGCGATTAATCATCGTCGATCGGAGCCTACGTTTCAGGGCGTGCCGGTGGTCTGCAAAGCCGCGTATCGCACCGGCTCGACATGTTCTTGTCAAGCAGTGCAGCCATTCCGTATCGTGACCGGAAAGTTTGATGCGTCGCCGATTCACCCCGAACGCGCCAATCCCAGTCCACTCCGTGGATCAGAAAGAGAATCATGCTTTTCCTCCAAAGAGTTGTTCTGCTTTTTGTGTGCGTGTCCTTAACCGTTCATTCGCTGAGTTCGGCTGACGACCGGAACTCGGAGACAAGCAAGCTCGACTCGAAGCCGGCAGATTCCAAGAAAGATGCGCAGCCGGAGCCGAAGAAAACGTCGAGGGCTCCGAAGCCGCCCGAAGTGAAGTCAACAATTTCCGCTTCACTGCGCAAACCGGCTCCCGAAAGTGTCGAAGAATTAATCGCGATCCAGCAGCGCGTGCAGAAAGTCGTCAAGCAGGTGATGAAATGCACGGTCAACGTGCGAGTCGGCGGCGGGCAGGGTAGCGGAGTCATCGTGACGAAAGACGGTTACGTGTTGACGGCGGCCCATGTGTCGGGCGAGCCGGGTAAGCGAATTTCACTGGTCTTTCCCGATGGCAAAACCGTCCGAGGTCGCACGCTGGGGTTGAATCACGCCGCCGATGCCGGCTTGGTGAAGATCACCGATCCCGGCGAATGGCCCTTCGCGGAACTCGGATCGGACAACAGCGTCGAGCAAGGCGACTGGTGCGTGTCGCTGGGACATCCCGGCGGCTATCACCGCGGCCGCAATCCGGTCGTGCGATTGGGGCGGATCGTCGTAAAAAAAGACACCATGCTGCAAAGCGACTGCACGCTGGTCGGCGGAGATTCGGGTGGGCCGTTGTTCGACCTGGAAGGCCGAGTCATCGGGATTCACAGCCGCATTGGTCCATCAAACACGTGGAATTTTCATGTACCGATTGGGGCATTCCACAAGGACTGGGATCGATTCGTCTCGGAAGACAACTTCGGCCAACCGCCGCAAGCGGGCGGACCGATCCTCGGTGTCGGAGGCGAGAACCATCCTAACGGAGCCCGAATTACGGGAGTCGCTCCGGGCCTTCCCGCCGAAGCCGCCGCGCTCAAGGTTGGCGACGTCATTTCAAGTTTTGACGGAAAGGCCGTTAAGGGATTCAACGGACTCTTTGAGCTAGTCCAGAAGAAGAAGCCGGGAGACAAAGTCGCCATCGAAGTCTTGCGCGACGGAAAGACACTGAAAAAGACCATCGTGCTTGCGGCGCGTGAATGACGTCGAAGGTATGTTGAAACCACTTAGGACGCGTAAGTGTGATTTCTGAATGTAGGCAACAATTCCTGCTCATTCCCACTCAGCACTCACTTTTGGAGTTGTCGACATGTTGAAATGTCGTATCGCATACATCGGGCTGTTCGCGTTCGCCGTTCTCATTCCGGACGTGTTGGTCGCGCAACCGTTGCCGCTCGATCAGCAGAAGACCGGCGATGCCGTGCTGCGTGCGTTTCAACCGGTGGTCAAACAGGCGACGCAGTCCACGGCCTCGATTCTGTTGGCCGGCCAACCGGCGGCATTCGGAGTTGTTGTCGGAGCCGACGGCTGGGTGCTGACCAAAGCCAGCGACGTCTACAAGCAAGGCAACGACGGCCAATACTTGCCCATCAAGTGTCGGATCCAGGGCAAGACGGTGTCGGGCAACGTCATTGGCATCCATCGGGAAAACGACTTGGCGATCGTGAAAGTAGCGGCCAAGAATCTCACGCCGATCGATTGGAATACCGGGAAAGACCCCGCGGTCGGAGCCTGGTTGGCGACGACTGGGACCGGTGAATTGCCGGTGGCGGTTGGTGTCGTGAGTGTTGGACGTCGCAACATCGCTCCGGGCCGCGGCATGCTGGGCATTTCGCTGTCGACCAACAAGAACCAAGCAAAAATCACGAAGGTCACGCCCAACAGCGGCGCGGCTCGGGCCGGCATGAAAGTCGGCGACGTCATCATCGGCATGGCGGGTGGAACCGTGAAGACGCAGTCGCAGTTATCGACGCTGCTGGAATCCGTGCGACCGGGCGACGCCGTACGAGTGCGAGTCGAACGCGACGGTTCGGTGTTCGATCTGATCGCGTCGCTGAGCCACCGAGTCGACAGCTTCTTTTCGCGACGCGGCATCATGAATCAAATGGGCGGCGGCTTGAGTGTACGCCGCGGCGGCTTCAAGTCGGTGATTCAACACGACACCGTGTTACAGCCGTCACAATGCGGCGGTCCGTTGGTGGATCTGTCCGGCAAGTGCGTCGGAATCAATATCGCTCGATCGGGCCGCACGGAAACGTTCACGCTGCCCGCCAGCGAGATTCTGCCGTTGCTCGCGAAGCTCAAGTCGGGCGAATTGGCTCCTCCGAAACCGTCCGTGGTGCTGTCCCGTCCCGCTCCGCCGCCGCTGCCCGAATGAGGGAAAAGTCAATCCGAGTGGCCGGTAGGAACCGTCCGCACTCTCTAGACCTTAACCCAGCGAGACTAATTTACAAGAAGTAGCAAATAGATGGAACTCATTCGTGTTTTTG
>JAQBZS010001138.1 GCA_027622115.1 Planctomycetota bacterium
GGGGCACAAGATCCACTTCTCTCGGAACGATCAGCCGCACGGGCAAGTCGAATCCGGTGAGGTCATAAATGCCGTCCAGTACCGATGTTTGATCGGCTCGCTCATCCGGTTGTAGCCAGAACGGGCGGCGTGTGGCGATTGCAAATAAACGGAATTCTTCAAGTGGCGGCTGCAGCTTTGATTCCCATGCGTCGGCAAAGCGTTCCTTGGCGTAGTCCACGAAATGCCCGACCAACTCCCACAGAGTCGGAATTGACATCGGCTGTCGTAGCGACTTGTAAGTGAAGAGATTGACCGCCGACAAATCGGTCAGCCCATCCGGCAAATCCGGCCAATAGGGGCGAGTAACCGGCAACTCGCCGTCCAGCAAGACGACCGCCAAGTCGAGTCGTTGTTCGTGCCGCGCCAACTCCAGTTCTTGCAACACCTCGAACGGCAACCCCGAGACTGCGTCGGCAATCGAAATCCCAAACAATCGATGCCAGTCCATCGCCATGAAAGCGGCTCCTGCTTTCGTGTCAAAATGACGAATGCCAAATCACTGCTGAGTCTCTATCCATCGCCTCCCATCGCGCGATGGACGCCAACCACCACGCCTTGAATCGTCACCTCGTCCACCACAATCGGTTCCATGGATTCATTCGCCGGTTCCAGTTGAATTCCGGAGCCGGTTTTCCGAAACCGCTTCAACGTTGTTTCGCCGTCCACCAGTGCCACCACGATATCGCCGTTGTTGCATGTCTCCTGCCGCCGCACGATCACATAGTCGCCGTTCGCGATGTGGGCATTGATCATCGAATCACCGCGGACCTTGAGCACGAAATGCACGTCCGGGTCATACAGCCCACCCAAATCCAAGCTGTCGTTTTGAGGAAACGCTTCGACCAGCCGGCCTGCTTGCACTTCTCCAACAAGCGGCAGGCCGACCGTTTGACTGGGTAGCTGAATGGACCGCGAAATGTTTTTTGATCGCTCGATGTGGCCGCGTCGCTGCAAATTTTCAAGATGCAGATGCACGCTTCGCGGCGACTTCAGCCCGGTGGCCTGGCAAATCTCTCGCACCGTCGGCCCATAACCGTGGGTTTCAATCGTCGAGCGAATGAACGCGAGAATCTCGGCTTGCCGCGCCGACAGCTCCGGCGTTTTTGCAGACCCCTTGTGTTTCATGTCGTCTCCCAATGAGCGACGAGTTTAATCGGACTTCGCAAAAACATACAAGTGTGTGCATAGCGGCGCAGCCCCGTTTGTCGCCGGTTCAAGTGGTCGAAGAGCCGTGCTTGCTCCCGAACGTCACCCAATCGAGGACTCGCCAGTCAATCCAGCGGTTGTCCGCGTCTTGTCCCCTGCGGGACGTGTACCCGAGGTGTCCGCCGCCGTCGGTGATATGCAGTTTGACCCACCGGCTGAATTCACATTGCTCGATCGCTGAAATCGACAACATGGGATCGTCCGAACTGGAGATCACCAAAGTGGGCACGCGGATCTCGCCGACAAATTGAGCGGAACTCGCCGAAGCATAGTAATTCTCGACCGTGCCAAATCCGTGTATCGGTGCGGTCACCGCCATATCGAACTCGCGGATTCCCTTTGGAAGTTCGCTAAGTCGCGGCAAGGAATCCGTATCCGGGTTGCCGCGAATCGACTGGTAATGCTCGGCCAACTTTCGACCAAAGAAGCGGTCATAGAATCGACTGAGTCCTTGCTTCATGCGTCGCATGCATGCCGCTAGGTCAACGGGCGGATTCACGGCCATCGCTCGGTCAACCGTCGCCGGCACGCCGCGCGGTGCTTCGCCAAGCAGTTTGAGCACCATGTTGCCGCTTAACGAGAATCCGACCAGTGCGAGTGGCGACGCTCCACAAAGCCGCGTGATGACGGCCACGGATTCGTGGACGTCTTCCGTCATGCCGGCGTGATAGGGCAATCGCGCCAATCCCGCGCCGGCTCCGCAAGACCTCAGATCAAGCCGAAACACACGGACGCCCGCGCGAGATAGCTTGAAGGCACAGCGTTCCATGTAGCCGCTCATGTGGCAGCCGGTCAGCCCGTGCAACAACAAGGCGACTCGCCCACCTTCGTGCCAACCATCAGGGCAGTCGTCATGCAGTACCAACCGGTCGCCATCGGGTAAGTCGACTGTATGGCGGACCGCCGAATACGCCGGACACTTCTGCCGGCGATAATAGGGCACCACCGTTTGCAAATGGGCTCCAGGAACGAGCGGATGCGCCCGAAATGCGGGAATCGTCGGCCACTTCAGATCGACCGGGGAGGGCTTGGATGGATTTGCCCTGACGGAGGATTGCGGGAAATCGGACATACCCTCGGCATCCTACAACCTCAGATGCGCAGCCGCGTCAGCCGCCGATGCCACGTAGCTCAAATAGAACTCACCAAACTCGGCGTATTTCGCGGATGCGGTATCGAACCGCATCGTGTAGACGATTTCCTTGATGTGTTCGGGAGCCCGAGCCCACAGTGTGACGCCCCATTCCCAATCGTCGAAGCCCACGGATGCCGTGATCAACTGGCTGACGCGACCGGCAAACTTGATGCCCGACGTCGCGTGTTCGGCCATGAGCTTGGAACGCTCGCTAAACGGCAACGTGAACCAATTCGCGTGCGGGTGGCGAATCTTATTCATGGGATAAAACGACATCACCGGAAACGGCGGGAAATCCGGATACAGACGCTGCTTGTTCATGGCCGGCAGACGCCCGCCGTATGCGTTCATTT
>JAQBZS010001139.1 GCA_027622115.1 Planctomycetota bacterium
CCCCAGGCCCCATGCCCCCTGGGCCAGGATAGCCGGAGCCAGGCCCCATTCCGGAGCCCCCTTGAAGACGTAAGGCGTTTCCGCCTCGTCCCGGCTGGCGAGTGCGACCCTTCTTGGAACGGGCGCCGCCACCCTTGCCGTCGGCAGCGTCTCCTTCGGCACCGTAATTCTGAATGCGATCGGCCAATGCGTCACCGGTGCCCGCAGATTCGGTTGCTTTCTTGATCCGGTCTTCGATGTCTCGAAAATCAACTCGCTCATCATCCAACTGTTTCTTCTTGAGCGCCTCGTCGCTGAGTCGAGAAAGCGGGTCGACTTCGACCAATTCGCCGAACCGATTCACCACCAAACCTTCAACGGCATCTCCGAGCTTCCCTTTCATCTTGGACGGCAACCCCAAGTCCTTGTGCAATTCCATGAAGTCGCGATCCCCGTAGTCGAGAGCAATTGAACTTGCCAAATCGACAACGAAATCTTCGGTCTTGAATTCGATGTCCGGTTCTTCTTCGAGGCTTGGCACACCAGGGCGAAGGACTTTGGTGGCTTCCGGTTTGCCGCTGATGAAGTTCCCCAACTTCAAGGACAGAGACTTGTTGATTGTCGTGCCCGTTTCCTGATACCACTGAAAGATGTTGAAGTCGCATTCCATCGGAAATCCACGAGTCGACGGCGAATCCACGCTCGCCAGAAAATAGTCGACTTCCTCGGAGACCGCCGCGGGATTCGTTGGATCACTCCATTTCGTGAACCGGAAATCGCCGGCAATAATCGAAGGGTCATCGACCTCTTCAAGTTTTCGGAGCACGTTCGGATTCTTGATCTTCAACCGTACTCGGTAGGTATAAGCCTTCCCCGGCTCGACATTGAAATCGAAATAGCGATACAGCAGGACGTAGCCGCCAGCGTCCTTACCCTTCATTTCCGCAATCGTTCTGGCCGCCGTTGACGTCGTCATCTCCATTCCGCTCGACGTCATTCTGCTGGCCATCGATTCGGGAGTGGAAAACTGACGCATTTCTTTGGCACCGGCTTCCGTACCCTCAATTCCGCGAGCGAGATCACCGCTATCCACTTGCATGCTCGCAAATCCGCCGAGCTGTTGGCTTTGCATTTGCTGCAGAACTTGTGAATTCTGCTTCGCTTGTTCCGCCAGCGCCTCATTCGTCAGGTCGGCCAAACGCTGCTGCTCGGGCGTCAACGTATAGTTAGCGATATCCGGATGCCACGCGTCATCTTCCCAGTATCCAAAAACTCGACCGGGCAACGGCATGGTGATCACGCGATGTCGCACACCACTGTGAACGACGGGCGAATCAAAGCTGGTCAGTTGGTTCAACAAGTCCTTGGTGAGTTCCAGATTGACGGATTCCCATTCGGTCCATGCGTTTTCGGGATCGCGAATCCGTTTTTCTTTCCGTTCGACTTCAAAGTCAAAAATCTGCACGATCGCTCGGACCGCGGTTTTGTCGTAGGAAGCATTGGTGGCCTCGAAAATCCGCCGCGCCTGCAAATCCATTGGGAAAATGCCTCGGACCGCCACGTAGCGTTCGCCGCGACTCATTTGCTCACCCATCGAATTGCCCATTTCACCGCCCATCGGCATGCCGTACATTTCTCCGGGCATGGCACCCGGCATTCCTCCAGGCATGGCCGCCGGCATTCCGGCAGGACCTCCCGCAGCAAGTCCGGGAGGTCCAGGAAGCGCACGCCCCGCCCCGGCACCTGGCTTACCGCCAACGCCGCCAGGACCGCCTGCGCCCAGGTCCGCCAACTGTTGGTTCAGAGCGTCCGCACCATCCGGACTTCCCGCGCCGGGCTGAGCACCAGCCGCGCCGCCCACGGGAACGCGTGACTGAAACCGCCGATTCCGCGGGGTCTTTTCGCCATCTTTCTTTTCGGCGTCGGCCTTTGCCACAAGTTCGCCTACGGCAGATTCCGAGCCATTCTTGAGACCAACAACGACTCGACCCGCACTCGCGATCATTCGTTCAACCCGCAGCCATTTTGGTTCTTGGACTTTTTTCACGGGTGGATAAAGCTGAAACGTCCAGTCCGTCGAGTACTGATGCGGCCGAACATCAACGGCACTCAGCAAGAATTTCGATCGCTCATCGATCGTATCCGTCTCTGCGAATGCTTCAGCCTGTTCCTTCGGCCATTCGCGTGATTCCAACTGCGCACTGGCCGTACCCACGCGGCGCACCAGTTCGTCGGGAGTGAACTTGTCGAACGAACTCCAACTCGTGCCCATCAAGGCAAGCAAGCAGAAGACGCCGATCAACCCAAACACGAATTTCTCACCGTGATCGACGAGCAATTCCTTGTAATCCAGTCCCTTGAGTTTCGCGCTGATATTCTTCATGTCCGACTCCAATTCGCGAATGGCAAGCTGATAAGGAGCAATTCAAGGAAAAGACGTGTTCGTACGACGGAAAGTTCCCTGCAATCATGAACCGGCTGATGGCCCCGCGTTCGGGGCAGGTACCGCTGGAGGTTGCTTGGATGCCGGTGGCTGATTGACGTCCGCCGCAGGAGTTACGGGCGTCGCGCTCGGTGCAGCGGACGGTGTTCCGCCCGGAGTCGGCAACGTGGGCGCTGCCGGAGTACTTGGGACGGTGTTTGCTGGGGGGGATTCCGATCCTACCGCAGCGGGCGTTCCGACTCCATTCGGATCGGGGGGCACTGCCGTTGGATCAGTCTCCGAATTTCCGCTGCTTCCAGGATCGTCATG
>JAQBZS010001140.1 GCA_027622115.1 Planctomycetota bacterium
TTTCGCGAAGTCGATGGCTCGCAACGTGTCAATGCGTCCGAAGCCGTAACGATGATCCTGCCCGCTTTCCCCCAAGTCGTCGACTGATCCGATCATCAGGTCTCGCAACAGGAAGGCTCGCTGCTGCCCCGATTCCAGGCCGCGAATGTTCGTGGCTCCCAACAACAGACAGAGGTCCGCCATACGCCCCGCCGCCAACAAGTCCCACGCTTGCTGCTCTTAAGGGTCCCGGAACCCGAGTTAGAACCCGAAGGTGACTCCTCAATAACTGAGTGGTTACTGAGTCGCCAAAACGGACGGATGGCGCATGATTGCTTTGCAATCAGTCGGCGGTTGCGGTGCCCTTGGCCTTGATCAATTCCCAGAGACAGGGAATCTCATCCAGCCCTCCCAGCCGATCTCGTAGATATGTCCGGAATGATTGGCCAAGCTTGCGGCACGTCGTCTTGAGGCTCAAGAATGTGTCTCGTGCTCGGCGGCCGGCTTCGCTGCGGGTTCCCGCACTGATCTTCCGCTTTTTGACATATCCTTCGCACCATTGCAGTGTGTCACCAAGAAGTCGGGCGGAGCATTCCCGACGTCTTTGCGTTTGATCCAGCAGATCGAAATGTCGCCAGAAGAGACCGCTTGCTTGAGCGTTTCCAAGGCGTCCGCGTCCAGTGTTACAACATCAACCGACTCTTCACGATTCGGAACCCGAACAACAGCTTGTATGTAGTTCTCCGCCGTCACCCACGCGGCATGTTGAAAACCACAGGCCATCGGTCGAATTGCGAGGCCTATAATTGATCGTGTGGATCCTTGTTACTTGGCTATCTGTGACGAATTGCGCAAAATGCTCCATCCAGCCGTACGTTAGGGATGTTTTGGCATAAACGGATCACGTGCAACAACACCCTTCAGCAAATCCGTAAGTGCATTGCGATGAGTGCTTCGCGACAAGCCGCCGTTTCATTCTGCGATGGTGTTCTCGCGAGGATCGTATGCATCCCAACAACTCGCTTTTGGAGCGGCAAAGGCCAACGTCTCGGAGACCCTGCCCGGCGATTACTCCCACTCGATCGTGCTGGGCGGCTTGGAACTGATGTCGTAGACGACACGATTCACGCCGCGGACCGAGTTGATGATTCGCGTCGAGATGCTCTGCAAGACTTCGTACGGCATCGGATACCAGTCCGCAGTCATGAAATCGTCCGTCTGGACGGCTCGAACGGCCACCACATCTTCATATGTCCGATCGTCGCCCATCACGCCGACGGATTGTACCGGCAATAACACCGCGAACGCTTGCTGAATCTTGCGATACAAACCGGCCTTGCCGAGTTCGTCGATGACGATTGCATCCGCCTCGCGAAGTACGACCAAACGTTCTTCAGAGACTGCTCCCAAGCAGCGAACCGCCAAGCCGGGGCCGGGGAATGGATGCCGCCACACGAGCACATCCGGCAGCCCGAGTTCCGCACCCAATCGCCGAACCTCGTCCTTGAAAAGATCTCGCAGCGGTTCGATCAATTCGAATTCCAGATCGTCCGGCAGTCCGCCCACATTATGATGCGTCTTGATTGTGGCGGCGGGTCCGTCCGGATTCGCGCCGGATTCGATGACGTCGGGATACAGCGTGCCCTGTGCCAAGAATCGAGCGTTGCGAATCGACTTCGCTGCCTCGCGAAACATTTCGATAAACGTGTGCCCGATGATCGTCCGCTTCTGCTGAGGATCGGAGACTCCCGCCAATCCGTTCAGAAACGCGTCGCAACCATCCACGACGTGTAAGTCCGTCTTGAAATGATCCGCGAACTCGCGGCGAACTTCGGCCTCTTCGTCTTTTCGAAGCAGCCCGTTGTTCACGAAGATGCACGACAACTGGTCTCCGATCGCCTTGTACAACAGCGCCGCCGTGACCGATGAATCCACGCCGCCCGATAATCCGCAAATCACGCGGTCGTTGCCGACACGTTCGCGAATACGCTCGCATTCTTGTTCGATGAACAGCGACAGCCTCCACGAGCCGCGGCACTCGCAGATGCCGAGCACGAAGTTGGCGAGCAATTGCCCGCCGTGTTCCGTGTGCGTGACCTCGGGATGAAACTGCACGCCGTAGATCGGCTTGGTGTGGTGGCGAACTGCGGCGTGCGGGCAGGTGGACGTCGTTGCCAGCAAGTGAAAATTCTCGCTGAGGTTCTGGACTTGGTCGCCGTGACTCATCCACACCACGAACGATTCCGGCATGTCTTGAAACAGCGGATCGGCCAGGCGGACCTGACAGGCCGTGCGACCAAACTCGCGAGCTTCCGCGGGCAGGATTTCGCTGCCCTGCGATCGACAAGCCAACTGCATGCCGTAACAAATGCCGAGAATCGGAATGCCAAGTTCAAAGATGGCCGGATCGGGTTGCGGAGCTTTGTCGCCGTAAACGCTGGCGGGGCCGCCCGACAAAATCAGCCCACGCGGGTTCAACTCGCGGATGCGTTCGGGGGTCAGGTCGTGTCGTACGATCTGGCAGAAGACGTTTTGCTCGCGAACGCGGCGGGCGATCAACTGAGCTGTCTGGGAGCCGAAATCGAGTACCAGGATCCGTTCCGTGACCAAGGGATCCGTCTCAGAAGCGCCGCCATTTGAGGAATCGTTGGGAATGCGTTCCGCAGGTCGATCAGTCATTCCGTTCCGTACCATTTCGTCGATTTTGGGAAAACGGGCGATCTTATCGAGTGCCAAATGGAAAGCAAT
>JAQBZS010001141.1 GCA_027622115.1 Planctomycetota bacterium
GCCGGTACGATCAGCGTGATCTCTTCCGGATGCGACTTGTACCGCACGTACGGACTGGCGTCAGCGTGAAACGAAACGTGAGACCGCGGAATGAGTCGAAACGGGGCTCGTTCCGGCGTCAGATCATCGAGGTAATACAGCACGCGGAGCAATCGCAAGCAGCTGCCCTCATAGCCGAATAGGCTGGAACCGTGCGGCTGCCCATCCGTGTGCATCGAGATTCCCGGGCATCCGCCGAGCGACCGCTGAAAGAAGCCGCGCGTGAACACGATGTCCGGCCCCATCAGTTGCGTCAGGAATTCGATCATCGGTGGATAGCCGATCAATTCGGCGGTCGTCCGGCTGATCCACTGCGGTTGCGTGACCGCGCGTGTCTGGTTCACGCTGTAACTGGTGTGCGACATCTCGGCATCGGCAAGTTCACTCTTCAGCTTTTGAATCACGTCTTGCGTCAGAATGGACGGCAAAACCAAATAGCCTTCGACTTCGAGATGACGAATCTGTTCCGGTCGAGACATCGACGAGAAATTCGTGGTGTCGATATTCATGAAATCGGCTTCGGATTCGACGTGAATTGCGGGTGCTTCCGACATGCGGCCATCCTCGGGGTGAATCAATGTGCCATGTTTGATTGCGGGCAGAATACCTTGACGATTGGTTTGGGGGCGAGCAGTCTGAGTTGCATACTTTGGCGATCGATCGCGGCGAATCGATTGATCCAGCGTCGAGCCCTGACGACGGAAACACGACTGATCGGCTGCCAACCCGAACAAGAATCATCCCGCCTCCACCGACCCTGCGTACCCTGCGTCGGTGGAGCGCCGACTGACCGGCTACCGCCCAGAACACAACACTCCCGCTCCACTGACCCTGCCTCGGTAGTGGCGGAATGGGCTCCGGCCTCGCGTGGTGCGCGAGAATTGTGTCGAGTTGCCGCCAGATCTGAAAACTGGAAGCCTGACCCCAAGCTGCGGATGTGACAAACTTGGCTACTCCCAATCAACAAACGACTTCGTGATGACCGAGCGCTTACACGTGCTGGCTGATACCATCAGCCGTTGGGCCGTCGCCCATGGTTCCATTCGAGATCGTGATGAGGCTCGCCCTGAAAGGGCAATACAGAACTCAGCGCGTTTGATCTAACCCGCCGAGATTCCCCAGCAACGAATAGTAAATCCGTGATGACTGAACAGAGTTTCGATGCGATCCTTGTGGTTGCGTTTGGTGGGCCGGAAGGGCTCGACGACGTGATGCCGTTTCTTGAAAACGTGTTGCGTGGCAGAAATGTCCCGCGCGAACGAATGTTGGAAGTTGCCGAACACTACCGACTGTTCGGCGGTGTCAGCCCCATCAACCAACAGTGTCGCGACCTCATCGGCGCGCTCCGTTCGGAATTGGACTCGCACGAGATCCGGCTGCCAATTTATTGGGGGAATCGCAACTGGCACCCCATGCTGCCGGACACGATCCGGCAAATGAAGGACGACGGCATTCAACGGGCTCTCGCATACGTCGTGTCCGGCTACAGTTCGTATTCCAGTTGTCGGCAGTATCTCGAGAACATCGACGCGGCCCGAGCAACGGTGAATGACGCGCCGTTGATCGAGAAGCTTCGCGTATTTTACAACCATCCGGATTTCTTGGCCGTCTGTGTCGAGAACGTGCAGACGTCTCTCAACGCCATTGCGGCAGATCAGCGTGAGAAAGTACACGTGGCGTTCACGGCGCACAGCATTCCGCAGTCCATGTCCGACACGTCGGACTATGTTCGGCAACTCAACGAAGCCGCTCGACTAGTCGCGGAGTCCGTGGGAGTGAACGCCGATCGCTGGAAGTTGGTGTATCAAAGCCGCAGCGGACCGCCGCACGTCCCGTGGCTCGAACCGGACATCGTGGATCATCTCAGAGCATTGCGCGAACAGGGCGTGGAAGAAGTGGTTGTGATGCCGATCGGATTTCTTTCCGACCACATCGAAGTGTTGTTCGATCTGGACGAAGAGGCTCGGCAGGCGTGCGAGGAAATCGGCCTCAACATGCAGCGGGCGGCCACGGTCGGCACGCATCCGAGATTCGTGGCCATGATCCGCAAGCTCATTCAAGAACGCATCGGCAACGCTCCTCGCGAGTCCAGCGGCGATTTTGGTGCCGGCCACGATCATTGTCCGATGGGTTGTTGCCCGGCTCTACCGCAACCGACTCGAAATCGTGCGTAGCCGCACGATTCAATCAATCGCGCCTGCAAACCGACCTAAACAGTAGCGCGCTCGTATAACTTAACGGCAAGTTGACTCGCGAGAATTCCGTCGTTTCACCGTCAGCCGCAGTCGTACGCGTGTCGACATCCATAGCACGCGTACGCCTCCGGCTGACGGATAAACGACCTATGTCGGAGCAATTCCACCACGGGAAATTCTCATCGGCTGCTCGCGTAATTCCCGAAATCGGATCGGTTTCGACGCGTCCCCGATCTGTACACACTCGCGAATTCGCCTACGATCAGCGAATCACTCACCAGCGAAATGGAACGGCTGACTTGTCCCTACACCGCGATCTCAAGGGCGCTCTTGGTCATGGAAGACTTCAACTTGAAGGCACAGAACATCACGGTCGACCGGATCTTTCGGAATGCGTCGCCCCCGGAACTCTACGAAGAAGCCATTCGACACGAACCGGGAACAGCAATCTCCGATCGCGGCGCATTGATCGCGTTTTCCGGTGAG
>JAQBZS010001142.1 GCA_027622115.1 Planctomycetota bacterium
CGGGACGTTTTGTGGTCGGCTCATAGATGTCCCATCGCAACCAATGTGTTGGACGATGACGCGGATGGCTTTGTTGTGTTCCAGGGCCAGCGTGACGAAGTTCTCGATTCCGACGTCGGGCAGAAAAATCGGTGACATCGTCAGGACATCTACCTTGCCCGTTTTGAGAGCGGCCTGGCCCTTGTTCTTTGCCGGGGCGAGATCCCAATGTTGGATGACGCGAGAACCACCAATCGAGGAAATGCCGATCTGCGCATGACCGGAAGTCTCCGCCTTCATTGCCAGGTCGGAGACGATGGCCGGAACCCAGACGTGAAAGCTGTGTCCAATACTGAAGACCCGCTGCCCTTCGGCGATCGGCGCAACGAGCTTCGGGCTGTTCGCAGCGGCGGGCTTTTCCTGAGCCAGCACCGCCCCGGTTCCGACGCACAGATTGAGCAGACCAAGCCCCGTGATGAACAGCCGGGAGAGTGGTTGATGAAATGAGGGCATGAGTCTCTTCTCTCGTATGGGAGGATTATCGGACGTGGGAGCAAACTTGGATCACGTTAGCGGATTCCTATCTGCCGACGTTAACCTCACGCCCGACGGATCGATCTGGGAGGCCTCATTTCGATCCGACCAACAACCACCGCACAGCCTGCCATCTGAATTGCTCCGAAGTGACATCGCGAGACGTGCTCTTGGGCAATTCGGTCGCATCGAGGACCGGAGCTCAGCATGACCTACCGTTGCTACACCACATTGGGTTCAACCGGCGCTGCCCTGCATAACGGCCAACGACCGCCTGAGGAGATACTGATGTCCGACGAACCAGAACCAGAACCTGAAACACTACCGAGTGGCGGCGGGTGAGCGCCCAAACAAGCCGTGTCGCCGGGCGCGACCGCCAATCAATCAAACGACGTAGCCGCTTCGTCGACTCCCGTTCCGGATTGCTGAGGCTCGACGAAACCACAGTCGCCGGGTGCGACTGACAGTCAAGACACCGGCCAGAGTGCCGAACGAGCGGCCAGCTTCGGAGCGCTGCTATCAGCCTTTATTGCATCGAGCTGATGTTGGCTGCCACCCTTGCTGATTCTGGGTGGAATCTCCGGTGCGGGGATTACGACGTACTTGCAAGACTATCGGTCGATCTTCATGGGCGTGACGTTTGGCCTCTTGGGATCCGCGTTCTATTTGACGTATCGCCCACGCGCCACCTCGGCCAACGGATCCGCAAGCGGCACGCCTGCTTCCAAAATCATGACGTTCAATAAAGTCATGCTTTGGGGCGTGACAGTGATCGTGGTTGCGTTTCTCTTCTTTCCTCAAGCAGCCACCAGCCTCCTGGCAACCGATGACTTTGTCACCGCGGACATGGAACGGACAGTGCTCAGCATCGAAGGCATGACCTGACACACCTGAGCACCGAAGGCCGCCAAGGCCCTCAAAACAGCACCGGGTGTGCTGGCCGTCGAAGTAGATTACGAAAAGCGACAAGCCACAATCGGCACGAACAAAGGAGAGCCTGTGCCGATCACGGAGATCCTGGATGCGTTGAAGTTGATCGGGTATCGCGGCGAAGTTGTTGCGCCGGCAGATCAGTAGCGTTTTCCGGTGCCGTCTTCGAAAGGACGAATGATTACAACGACTACACGCTGACCTGCGACGACTTGCGAGTATTCCGTCAGTAACAGCGCGGCGGGCATTGACAAATCGTCTGGGCATGTCGTGTGGGAAGGCAACACACAGGGTCATCCTGCGGCGGTCGGCAAGACGATCTATGTCGCCTACGCGGGACCGTTGGAAGCGATCGATCTTTCCACCGCGAAGTCACTCTGGAAGAGCGAGGTCGATGGCCTGCCGGTCAAGCCTCGCTATTCGTTCAAGATCACGGTGATGCACAAGGAAGGCGTCGCTTATGTCGTCGCGTTCAATCAGTTCGGATCGGAAGGCTTGGTGGCCGCATTCGATGCCGCGAGCGGAAAGTTGCTGTGGAAGCAGTTCCAGTGCTTACTGAGCGGATCCACGAACTCGATGCCGGTGCGAGACCGGATCAGAAACTTGTCCGTGGATGCGTCAGCGCCGGGCATAATTGACCGACATCGAATGTGCGAATTGCGCTCCATGTGAATCGTGATGTCAATCCGCTTTTGGCATGCCCGGCTCGACGCACCCTACATCTGCATTCCCAATTCACCTCGAATTGCACAAAACCCGAAAGGTGCGTCGCCGAGCGGCCATTTCACCTCATGAGCGGACCGAGTCGGACTTATTCGAGGACGACGGATGAGTTTCGCAAACCCCATTGTAAGGTGTGCCATGCGTCAGCTTTCGGAAATCTTCAGCCGACTTGCCCGTCAATGTGTTTCTAATTCCCGTGTTGATTCAACGGCATTTCGTCGGCTCAAGCGAGCGAAGCGGCGGGCGGGGCGTGGGGCGAGCACGCCAGTTTCGACTGAAACGCTCGAAGTTCGACAACTGCTGACCGCGACTCCGATTGCCGGACTCAGTGACGAGTTCGATGACGCTTCCACAACGGCCCAGTGGCAGAGGGTCAACGAGGTGGAGGGCTGGTACGCCGATCAACTCAACGTCTACGACATCGACCAGACGCAGCCCGGAAGGATGGTCCAGGAACCTCACACGGCCGCGTGGTATCAGAACTGGCGCGGGCCATTGGCGTTTCAAACGGTGACCGGTGACTTCGCATTCACCACGCAGATCCACATTACCG
>JAQBZS010001143.1 GCA_027622115.1 Planctomycetota bacterium
TCTGAAATCTGAGATTTGTAGTTTCAGATTTGAAATCACTCGACTATCTCCAACGTCAGGAACCGACTCCCGAAAAACACCGGCTCGTCTTCAACGACTCCCACCGTGAACAGCCGCAAGAATTGTTGTCGGCCGATTGGGGCATCTTCATTGACGATGATCTGGAGCGACCCTTTGTCGGTCTGACCAACAAACGTCTCGCCGCGACCTCGCAGGCCGACGACATCGGTGACGCGACCGGGTGCTGCCAGCTCGGTATGCATCTTACCGATAAAACCGTTGAGCCGCTTCGCGGAATACCCGATCTGAATGACTTCGCCCCGCTTGGCCCGTGTCACGGCGAACGGATCGGCTTCCACAAGGAACGCCGCCGGCTGCACATCCAGCGTAACGACGTTGCTGAAGACCGCCACCGTTTCCGTTTTCTTGTCGAGCGTCGGCACCGTGGTCTCGGCGCGGACGGCCAATGAATAATGTCCGACAGGCAGCGTCGGAGGCAGATAGAAACTGAGATAGCCCTTCTGCTGCCCCGCTGGGATGATTGCCGTTTGATTCTGAATCGACTCGGCAAGCCCCGCGCCGATGAGCTTGACGGGAGCTTGATGATCGGTGTCGCGCCGCTCGATTTGGATGGCGACATCCACGACTCCGCCGGGCGAGTGCCGGGCCGGCAGCTTGCCGTAGAGGTGATGGTCGAGCGTTTCATGACCGTCGGCCGTGATCCGCAACGGTGCGTCCCCGGCAACCGCCAACGGGATTTGCGAAGTGAGCCGACCCGAGCCATTCGGCGTTCCCGCCCAGACGACCGTGCCACCCCGCGCCGAGCGATGATTTGGCGCAGCGGCCTCTTCCGCGACGCCGTCGAGTTTCAATTCACCGAAGACGGCAGCCGCGTTTCGATCCGCCGAGACAACCACGACCGCGCGATCGACGCCTGGGCCGAGCCACACCTCGGGGCAGGCAACTCCGTCCGGCAAGTCCTTAGCGGAGACGCGAATCGGTCCGTCCAGACCGCGCCGACGAAACGCCAACAGGTCCAGCACCTCACGACCACCGCGCTGCAAGTTGAGGCCGGCCGGATCGTCGCGTCGGGGGACAACAACAAGTTGAAAATCGGGTACCTCACGGCGCACGCTCAATCGGTACGTCCGGCGCGGATTGGTTTGCAACCCGCCAATCAGATTTCGGATGGCAATCAAATAGCGGCCGTCTGCCGGGCAGACCCAACGACCTGCCGGATCGAGGTGACCGGTCGGGAATGTGCCGCCGATGTTGCGTGTCTCGTCGCCGAACTGCGCAAACTCGCGCTGAGCCGACGCGTCGTGTACGCTGATCTGCAAGTCGATCGGCGAGTCGATTCGCTCGCCGAGTCCCTCCATGAAGAGCACCTCGCCTCGTCTCGCCTGAATCGCAAACCAATCACGTTCGTCGCCGACCACGAGCCGACCGCTCACTTCACAGGGGACGACAATCTCTTGAGCCGACACTGGCGAGTGATTGTCGTCTCGATCCAACACCACCGGCACGTCACTGAGTCCGATCACGACCGGCGCATGACTGCCAGGAAAGTGGTAGGGGAAAGAGTTTCCTGCGAGCACGGCTTGCGCTGGTTGCATCCGCACCGGCAATGGCCAAACGGCTTGCGCGAGCGACTCGGGGATATCAACTTCCACGCGATCCAACGCGGCGTGATCATCCGGCGTTGTCGCCCGGTCCACGCTGCCAACAAAGTTCCAGCCGTACAACGCGACACGCGACGCCTTGCCGCGCCGGATGACGCTCGGCACGGAAAACGCCACGCGCGGGCCGGTGTCGATGTCGAGCCGGTAGTAATGCTCGGCACTGCCCATCGAGACCAAGTCGTGAACTTTCACAACGTAAGACCCGTCAGCCGGGACGCGGAAGTCGATCAGCGGGTCGATACCAAAGTAACCACGGTTGACATCCAGCCGCCGCCCGGTCGCATCGAAGATTTCCAGCACGGCACGCAGCCGCGAATCGATCCGCTCCGCCCAGCACTCGACGACGACGCGTTGTCCCTGTTTCGCCTCGAAGCGGAAATGATCCGTGTCGCCGACTTTGTCGAGCTGCCCATTGATCACAACGTCGAGTGGAACCGACATCGCATCCAACTCGGTCTGGTTGGGTTCAAGCTCCAACCGTTCCGCTCGATTGCCAATTACAAACGTCCGAGGGGCACTGACTCCGTTATCGCCGACTGCCCACACGTCATGCAGCCCCAGCGGTGAGTTCTCGGGGATCGTCAATCGAAATCGGGTCGGCTCCAACTGTTCGCACCGCACACCGACAACGTTGCAATGCAAGGTGCGAAGTCCTTGCAGATTGCTGCCGCTGACGGCGATTTCGACCGACTGACCTGCTCGCCCTCCCGCAGGAAAGACCGTACTGATCACCGGAGGCAACTGTCCGAAAACACGACTCGCCAAAAGCACCACAAAGCACATTCCGGCGGACAGGATGGTTGCTCGGTATCGGCTTTGATCGATCATCTGAGAAAAATCCTCGCAGGGCATCACGCCCGAACTCACACTCTCTGCCAGTTCAATTGCGACCAGGATGCAACGACCCTGATTTCGCGTCGAATGCTATGGATTGACCAACGGGACCGGGGTGAGCGATTTCAAAAGTTTCCCGTCAGGCAGTTGATAGACCTGGACTTGTCCGTTCTTAGAGGCTATCCGAAAAGTTGACCTGACGT
>JAQBZS010001144.1 GCA_027622115.1 Planctomycetota bacterium
CTGGCGAATCCAGCTACGGTAACTCGCATGCCAAATGCCGGTTTAATTTCAGCGCCGCCGCTTACTGTCCTTCGTGGTCCAAAGTCTGGCGACTTCGGCTACCCTTCGTGGAAGACTTCCAATTCTCGGCCGTCCAACACATGCAATCGCCGAACCGCGACGACCTTCCAGTCGCTGCCTTCTTTGGCCCAATCCATTTGCCAGCGGGACGGTTGGTGACCGATCGATCCCTGGTGCGAACCGGATTTGAGGACCAACGTGGCGTTGGCTCGGAATGTGGATTCCGCCTTTTGACCGTCGACCTTAAACGTCACATCGGTTACGCGCACGCCATCGCGGACTTCGACCCATTGGAAGCCCTTGTCGATCATTTCGTGGATCCAGCGGGAGCGTGGATCGTCCGAAATGAAGCTGTGTGTCAGCTTTTGGTCCTGTTTTTGAAATGCGTGGACCAGGGCGTGAATGTTGGCTTCGATCTGTTCGCCTTCGGTCACGATCAGCCGTTCGACCACGAAAATGCCCACGGCCGCAACGCAGCACACCAGCAATCGCACGAGCCACTTTGACTGTTGCGTCCGAAACCAGTTGGCGAAACAGATTACTGCGGCAGTCGCGCACAGGATCATGGGAGTCCAAGGAGTTTCGGTAAACCACACGCTGGCACCTCATGAGATATGTTGCCGACCACGACTTCGATTTTCGCATCACATGGTTTTCCGCGTGGCTCGTCAAGAAGCGGCAGCGTCCCGAAGATTTCAATGCCGCGATCCGCAACTCCGGTCGCGAATTTGATGCCGGCTTTGCCCGACTCGCGGGCGAGTAAATATAGTGCCTGCCGTCCGGTGTGATGGATGACCGCACCGAGTGGGAATACTCAACGACAAACCTCACAATCAGGAAACACCACGTGGAGTGATTCGGCGAGTGAGCCTTGCAACCCGGACGGCGGATCGCCATCCATGCAGCTTGCTTTGAACCGCGTCACTGGTCCGCTCGTGACTGTGCCGAGCAATGCACCAGTACGCCGATTCCGGTGTGGATTCCGTGAATCGAATCAGCGTACTGGTGCAGCTCGGCTTGAGTTGAGCGGCCCAGTCTTGAGAGCCTTTCGAAGGGAATCTCGCCGAACACTCCGCGTGGTTTTGTTGTGTCTCATGCCGACGCGTCAAGAAATCTACGACCGCATCCGGGAGACGTCGAAGGACGAATACATCCTGGAAGAAATGATTCGGCTGGGATTCTGGCCGCGTACTTCCGGGCAACCCGAAGATCCGGCGGACGACATTCGCAAGCAGGGCGAACTTGAGCGGCAACTGCGAGCCTTGACCACCGAGAACACGCGACTTGGCAACGTCGAGGCCATGAAGAAGGCGGCCCGCAAGCAGCGGATGGCCGAGTCGCGACAGAAACAAAAAGAGACCAAGGAACGTCGCCTAGCCGAACGGAAGACGCGTGCCGCCGCATGGCTGGAACGCAAGCAGCGGGAAATCGTCTATCTCGGCGACGGCGTTTCGAATTCGCTCAACCAGCACGAACACAATGCGGCGAAACTGGCAACCACCGGCTTGCCGGAGCTGGGAACGGTCGCGGAACTGGCCCAGGCGATGAACGTGTCGGTCGGTGAAGTCCGCTTCCTGGCGTTTCATCGGCGAGCCTCGACGACGACCCACTATCGCCGCTTCGGCATCGCGAAGAAAACCGGCGGCATTCGCTTGATTTCGGCTCCGATGCCGAGACTAAAACGAGCACAGGAATGGGTGCTGTTCAATATCCTGGAGAAGGTCGAACTGCATCGAGCCGCGCACGGGTTTCGTCGTGGTCGCTCCATCGTCACGAACGCACGACCGCATCGGAATTCCGACGTCGTGATCAATGTCGACGTGGAGAACTTCTTTCCCACGGTCACCTTCCCGCGAATCCGTGGAGTCTTCAAGAACCTCGGCTATTCCGGACAGATGGCGACCGTGCTCGCGTTGATTTGCTCGGAACCTGAAGTGGACGAAGTCGAACTCGACGGCCGCACGTTTTACGTGGCCAAGACGGAGCGGCGACTTCCGCAAGGCGCACCCAGTAGTCCCGCCGTGACGAACATCATTTGCCGCGGTCTCGATGCACGGCTGGACCGCGTCGCCGAACAACTCGGTTTTCGCTACACGCGCTACGCGGACGACATCACGTTTTCGGGGTCGGGCAATGCGGTGCCGGAAATCGGTCGAGCCTTGCGGCGCATCGCGCACATAGTCGGCGAAGAGGGATTCACACTGCATCCCGACAAGACGCGAATCCAGCGGAAGTCACGACGCCAGGAAGTCACGGGCCTGGTCGTCAACAACGGCATCAGCGTCAAACGCGAACTGCTGCGTCGATTTCGAGCCCTGTTGTTTCAAATCCAACGCGACGGCCCGGCTGGAAAACGCTGGGGTCAATCACCGAACGTGATGTCTTCGATCGAGGGATTCGCGAATTTCGTCGCGATGGTCGATCCCGACAAAGGTGGGGCACCGCAATCGCAAGTGCGAGCGCTGAATTCGCAACACGGAACCGGTCAGATGCGATATGTCGCAAGGCAGCGTTGGGTCTCACGGGAAACTGCAAATGGTGATCAACCCAACACTGTCACTCCCGAGTCTTCGGCTGCCGCTCCAACGCCGGAGCCGAAACAACGCAAGAAGCCGTGGTGGAAATTCTGGTAGGCGAGGAGGGTGCGATCCCGGTTTGT
>JAQBZS010001145.1 GCA_027622115.1 Planctomycetota bacterium
GCGTTGGGCCGGATGTCTTCGAGAAACGCTTTCACCGCCGCAGGCTCTGGCGGAAGCCCGATCAAGTCGAGATAGACGCGGCGGATGAGCGCGCTGCGGTCCGTATCGGGCGAGAAGCTCAGTCCCTTCTCTTCCAGTTTGGCCAGCAGGAACCGGTCGATCGGCGCCCGCACGCGATCTTCGTGGCGAACTTGCGGTTCCGTCCTTTTGCGAGGCTGCTGAAAGGCCCAGAAGCCGCGGTCCTGGTCGGTCACTCGGGTATGCGGCGGTAGGGCCACAATCTTCTCGTCAGCCGGCGCGCCGGCCTTGATCCAACGGCGCAGCAGGCCCAGTTCAGCGCCCGAGACGCGTTCCTTGTCATCGGGCGGCATCTGCCCCTTCGCCACCAGGTCGATCAGCAAGCTGCCGTGAGGTTTGCCGCGAACGACCGCCGGGCCGTTATCGCCGCCCCGCAAGATTTCGGAGAGCGTTCGCAGATCGAGCTTCGCTTCCCGCACGTCACCGCCGTGGCAGTCGTGGCACTTTGACGCGAGCAGCGGGAGGATGTCCTTTTCGAATGATGGCGGATGCGGGACGACCGCATCGCGCACGGTCAGCGTCACTTCCAATCGCGTGGCGTCGCCGTGATGCGGTGTCGCAGTACCGTCGGCGAAAGCATCAACGATGAAGTAAATGAATTCATCAGGTTGCACGACCTGATCGCGAATGTGAAAGGTTCCGCGTTGCGTCGGAGTTCCGAAGTCCGATTCACCGGATGCCAGCACCGTCGAGCGGAAGCCTTGCGACTCATCGGGAGCAGCACCGCGCTCCACATGCCAGCGAATCTGTGAGTTGACTCCGCAACACGACTGCGCGTGCTCGAATGCACCTTGAATCTCCAGCTTTCCGCCGACCGGACTTCGCCAGCCGACGACGATGGCGTGATCAGGCCCAGGTGCGATCAGGATGTCGCCCGGCTGAAACTTCAATCCAATGTCGTACTCCGCAGTGACCTTTCCAATCGCCGGCGCGAGCGGCTCTTTGACACGAAAGGCCCAGCCATTGAGGGGCGAGCCGAACAGGTTTTCGCCCTCATCCGCCAACGACACGTACTTCCCGTCGCGCAGCCATTTCCGCGATTCGACCGGCCCCTCCGACCGGCTCGTTCTCAAAAAATGCCAGACCGGTTGATCTTCGCGGTCGGAATTCGGGTTCTCTCTTGCGGCTCCAGTGCGGAACTCGTCTCGAAGCGACCAGGTCATCGTTCGTGACGGCACTTCATCTGCGACACAGACGGTCGAAGCGACGAACGCGAACAGCGTCACACGAAGAATATGTGGCATAGGTCTGTTCCGCTGTTGGCTGATCCTGTGCTGGAAGACTTCGCGATCGTGGGATAGGCTTCCAGCCTGTCGTTTATACACAAGTCGCGCCGAGCAATTGCCTTAAGAGTATTCCAACGAATGAAAGGAGACGACGAATGCCACCGCGCTTTAACAAATTCGTCGTCTCCTTTCATTCGTTGGAAACTTTGCCTCATCAGATCAACTCCCGAATCGGAGTGCCCGTGGTGATGGCGATGGGCCGGCCACTGGCGTCCGGAATGTGGGTTGTCAGGTCGATTCCCAGGTGGCGGTACATGGTGGCCATCAGATCCTGCGGATCGACAGGGCGTTTCACCGGATAGCCCGCATGGCCGTCGGTGCCGCCGATCACCTGGCCCATCCGCATACCGCCGCCAGAGACCAGGATCGATTGAGCGCCCGGCCAATGGTCGCGGCCCCATTGCAGTTTTCCGGTGCTCGTCCCTGGCTGCAGCGTTCCCTTGGGCGTGCGGCCGAATTCACCGGCAGCGATCACCAGAACTTTTCGGTCGAGCCCACGGTCGTAGATGTCGTTGATCAGCGTTGTCGCCACCTGGTCGTACACGGGCAATCGAAGTGGCATGATCGTGGGCAGGTCGATGTTGATGGCGTGATCGTCCCAGCCCGGAGCGTCCATCGCTTTGACGCCGCCGGGAACGCTGATCGTGACGAAGCTCACGCCGGCCTCCACCAGTCGTCGTGCCACGAGGGCATTTTTCCCCCACTCTTCGCCGTACTGGGCGACGAGTCGTGGATCTTCGTTGCTCAGATCGAATGCTGCCCGGGCCTTGTCCGCCGTCAAGATCTCGACGGCGGTGCGGTTGAACTCGTCGATCGAATCCATGATACGTTTTTGATCCACCTCACGTCGCATCTGGTCGAATTGCCGCAGCAGGCCTACGCGATCGTCCAGTCGTTCCGCCGCCACGGTGAGCGTCGAGTTCGGCAGTCCGGTCGTCGTCACGATCGGGGGCCGCCACGCGCTACTCCAATAGCCTTCGCCAATGCCCGGCACGTATTCGCCATAATGGCTGTTGTAAATGACCAGCCCCATGCCGACCGCCGCAGGCAGCCCGCGCGTCCGCGACTTCAGGCAGCGGCCCACGATGGCCCCCATCTGCGGATGCGTCGACTCAAACGTGCCGGGTTTCAGCCCCCCGTTACCGGACATGAAGCGCCCGTGCGCTTCGAAATGCCCTCCGTCGCCATGCGTGCAGGATCGAATCAGCGAGAAGCGATGCGCGGACTTCGCATGTTGAGGCAACAGCTCACAGACATCGATGCCGGCGACATTCGACGCGATGGGTCTGAATGGGCCGCGAACTTCAGCGGGAGCATCGGGCTTTAAGTCGTACGTTTCGAGCTGACTTGGCCC
>JAQBZS010001146.1 GCA_027622115.1 Planctomycetota bacterium
CGAGACTGAATTCTGGCGAATCCAGCTACTACATCAAATGCCGGTTTAATTTCAGCGTCGCCCCTTAACACCAACGGATTGGAGCATTCCTAACACCGCGATCCTGATCGCGACCGGCGCATTGAACCACTCAATGCTCAGGGTTCTCAACATCGACGAACGGCGTGAAGTGACCGACCCGGACAACGTCGATTGTTTCGACGCACTCCGTAACGTGATGTTCCGCGAGGATATCGCGACGCAGAAACTCCAGGATCTCATCGCAAACACTCGCCGTTACAATGACTTCGATGCGGACGTGCTCGTCTTTCGAAATCACGTTGTTTTCGAGATTACGGCGACCGGCACCGGTGCAAGACGTCACTGTGTAGCCGGTGATGCCGCATTTGACGAACTCGTCGAGTAGCCAATATCGCAGCGACTGATTGGCCATCACCGTGATCCGCCGAACCGTTGCCAGGCCGCGTTTGCGAGCGGCATGCGGGTTGTCGGCGAATGGCTGCAGGGCATCGAGGCCGCGGACTTCGAACATCAAGCCCTCCTGTTCGAAGTCCCGTTTCATCTCGTCCAATTTCTCCATCACGCTGTGGTCGACGAGTTGCGTGCCGGACAGGTCGATGATCAGATTGCGGCGTTGGACTAGGCCGACATCTTCAATCTGGCGACGGAATGGAATCCAGTTACTGAACACGGCGGATTGGTGAGCCAGGATGAGACTGGTATCCGCACTGACTTCCTGCACCTCAAGGTAGGGCTTGAAGAGAGATCCCAGCGGAACCCCGTTGGCAACGTGAATGATCATTTTCAACACGATCCCCGCCGCGACTCCGATCAACAAGTCCGTGAAGAGCACGACAACCAGTGTCGTGACGAGGACCGCGAGCTGTTCTTTCCCGATGTGGTAGACGTGAATGAATTCCGTGGGGTGCGCGAGCCGGAAACCGGTATACACGAGCATGGATGCGAGCGCTGCGAGCGGGATGCCAGAATGGTCGGAATCAGCGCCACGCACAGCAGCAGAAAGATGCCGTGCCACATGTCGGCAAACCGTGTGCGGGCGCCGTTATCGATATTGGCCTTCGAACGCACGATTTCCGATATCATCGGCAGACCGCCGACGCCGGCCGCGACCAAATTGCCAACGCCGACGGCGAGCATGTCGCGGTCCATGTTCGTCTTGCGTTTCCACGGGTCGAGCAAGTCGATCGCCTTGGCACTCAGCAAGGACTCCAGGCTGCCAATGATGAAGAACATCATCACCCACTTCCACGCTTTGAATTCCGAGAGCGCGGAAAAACTGGGAAACGTAACGTAGTTAAACATGCCGAATACACGACCCGGCATATCGACGAGGAACTGTTCGCCGAGCTGATATTGGTGGTTCATCAGTGGGTAGGAATGCTTGTGGAGCAGATCGAACCCCATGCCCATCGGCACCGAAACCAGCAGGACGACCATTGGTGCTGGGATCAATTTCAGCGGCCCCAGCTTTTTTCCAATCTTCGGCCAGAAAAACATGATCAAGAGGCTGACGACGCCAATGGCGACAATTGCCGGATTGGCTTCCGCAAAATAGTGCGGAATCTCGCCGACCATATCCAGCACTTTCCCGCGCGTTGCCCTGCCGGTTTCGACGTTGATCACTCCCAAGGCGAGCGGAATCTGCTTGACGACGATGGTTACGCCGATGGCGGCAAGCATGCCATGCACCGCCGAGATCGGAAAGAATTCGCCGAGAATACCGGCTCGAAACAGTGCGAACAGAATCTGCAGCACGGCCGCCGCAACTCCCACCGCCAAGGCCGCTTGATAGGCGTCTGAATTTCCGGGGCCGCCGAAGTCATCAATGCAACCGATGGCAATGCCAATCAGCCCGGCAGCCGGACCTTTGATTGTCAATTCGCTGTTACTGAGGAATGTGGCAAGAATCGAGCCGATGATCGCCGTGAAAATGCCGGCGATGGGCGGATATCCACACGCCACGGAGATGCCCAGACACAGCGGCAACGCGATCAGAAACAACAAGAAGCCGGAAATGAAGTCCAGCTTGAAGTACTTCGTGAAGCCATCCAGGTTGCCGCGGGGTGTTTCGTCGGGAACAGGGAACTTGAGGTTTTGGGGATCGGACATATGTTGGTTCTCCGGTCAATCGGCGTTCGCCGTTTGTTGTCTCACGGGTTGATTGCACGTTGCCCGTGGTTTTTGGATCGGGATAGAATTGGTTGAACTGTTGAAACGTGTGGTCGCGGTGAAACTTGGGGTCAAGCAAGATTCACGAATTGACGCAGAAGGACGTGAGATGCAGCACACAGTGACACTTTCGATCTCGGAAAATGTCGCCAATTCGGCTGAGGCCGAGGCACGGCGCACATCTCAATCCGTCGAAGAAGTCCTCGTGTCGTGGTTAAATCGCGGCGGAGACACCGACCTTGAGGCCATGCCCGACAACGAACTTCTCGTTGTGTGCGACAGCATGATGGCGGTCGAACAGCAAGAGGAATTGAGCGAAATTCTCGACCGAAATCGCGAAGGTGGTCTCGATGCGTCGTCGCGTGAGCGCATGAAAGAACTGATGACGCAATACCAACAAGGGCTGCTCCGCAAGGCCCGGGCTCTGAAGATCGCGGTCGAACGCGGGTTGGCGGCGGGATTGAATTATTCTCTACGCGGCCAATAATGGCACATTCTCAAAGGTCTGAAACTTCAGCGTCATGA
>JAQBZS010001147.1 GCA_027622115.1 Planctomycetota bacterium
ATCGTTGATCCCATCTCGGGTGTCGAGATTGCGGAAGTTCTGCACGGCAGAATCGCCGCACGAAGCGCGCACAATCTCAAGAACATCGTCGCCCTTCACAACACCTATACTCAGTGAGCGACACCCAGCCTCATCGAGCGCCGTTCGGCAGGCGTCTGCGCAGCCGCGCGGATTCAGGCCACCTGCATTGACGATCAAGCGACAGCGGCCTCCTGACGACCAATAGGGGGCCAGCGACCTCACAACATCGACAAAGTCGCGAGCAAATCCTGCGTTCGGATCGCGCTCCCGCTGCAGCGCGAGGATCGACATCGAGACCTCGGCCAAGTAGTCCATCGTGAGATAATCGAGTTCCGGTTCGCGCGACAACATCTCTGCCGCCGCGTCTCCGCGATCACCCCAGAAAGCCTGAGCGTTGCCGATTCGAAGGGGCTGTCGCATTACTCACCGATGTTTTCAGTCTGGATTCTCACTCACACGACGAACGCGTCGGGATGGACATTATGAGTAGGATTAAGATTGGGATTGGGATTAAGATACACACTCGTTGCAGCTTCGCGGTGTGTTGCGTGTACCCTGTGGAAATACCCTACTCGTTGCGGATCGACCAATGACGTTGAAACTCACGAACGAAATTCGACAGGCGCTGCATGCTTCGCCAGGCCAGCCCGTCACGATCGAGGACGAACAGTCCAACGAAAAGTATGTACTGCTGCCGATGGGCACTTATCAGCGATTCTACAATATCTTTCGTGACGAGACTTTTGACGTCGCCGACACATATTCCGCTCAGAACGCGGTCGCCGCAAGCTCCGGTTGGGACGATCCTGAAATGGAAATCTACAATGACTACGACGCCCACCGGAATCGGTCATGAAGGTAAAACGCGGCGACATCGTGCTGGTGAATTACCCATTCGCCAGCGGAACCGGCGGCAAGATTCGCCCCGCGCTGGTCGTGCAATGCGACCGGAATAACAGTCGGCTCGACAACACAGTGATTGCTCAGGTCACTGGCAGAATCCGCTACGTCCACCAGGAACCGACACAGTTTCTTGTTGAAGTTGCGTCGGGTGCTGGTCAGCAGACAGGTCTCCTCTCTGATTCTGCCGTTTCGTGTGAGAATCTCTTCACCATCCGGCAAGACACAATCCTGCGGAAGATTGGAAAAATGCCCGAACCCGAGTTGTCAGAGATCGACGAATGCCTGAAGGCAGCGTTGGGACTGGAATAGGCCTCATACCTGCAGCACTCCTGTTCGGAATTCGGCGTCGGTCACAGCGGGCAGGATGTCCAGCGCGGTTTGCAGCCAGAGGCGTGTTTCGTGGGGAGCGATGATGGCGTCGACCCAGCCACGGGCTGCACCGAAGCGAATGTCTGTTTGAGCGGTGTAGCGTTCCTGAATTGATTCTCGCAAATCGGTGATTTCTTGTTTGGAAAGAATTCTCTGGGCGCGTTCGGCGTCTCGCAATTGCAAGGCGAGCAACGTTTGAGCGGCTTGGCCGGCTCCCATGACCGCGTACTTTGCTGATGGCCACGCCAGGATCAGTGCGGGGTCGTACGCCTTGCCACACAGGGCGTAGTGACCTGCTCCAAACGAGCCGCCGAGAATCACCGTCAGCTTTGGCACGATCGAATTGCTGACCACGTTGACCAGTTTCGCGCCCGCTCGAATGATGCCCGCCTGCTCGGCCTGCTTTCCGACCATGAACCCTTGCACGTCCTGCAGAAAAATGATCGGCACGCGCGTCTGATTGCAGTCCATCACGAATCGAGCGGCCTTGTCAGCCGCGTCGGGGTACAGCACGCCGCCGATTTGCAATTCGCCGCTTGGGGTTTTGCAACGCTGCTTCTGGTTGGCCACGATCCCCACGGGATGTCCGCCGATCTTCGCGAACGCCGTGACCAGCGTCTGACCGAACTCAGCTTTGTATTCGTGCTGCGAATCGGCATCGACAATGCAGGCGATGACATCGCGCACGTCGTACTCGCCACGACCGTCGGCCGAGACCAGATCGTACACGGCATGCGAAACGGAATCGGGCAACGGCGAGAGTGACTGAGACGTTGAGGACTCGCTGGTCAGTTCAACTTCGGACCGACGGATATCTTTCGCCGCACGCCTTGGCAACAGATCGACCAGCGACCTCAACCGCTTGAGGCACGATTCGTCATTCGGTTCATGGAAGTCGACCGTCCCGCTAATCGCCGAGTGCATCGCTGCACCGCCGAGTTCTTCCGGATCGACGATTTGGCCGATTGCCGCTTTGACCAACGCTGGACCGGCCAGACAGAGTTGGCTGCCGTCCGTCATCAGCAGTTTGTCGCACAACACGGGCAGGTACGCTCCACCCGCGATGCAGTTGCCCATCACGGCCGCGTACTGAGGGATTCCCGCCGCCGACATCACAGCGTTGTTGCGAAAGATGCGCCCGAAGTCGTCCTCGTCGGGAAACACGTCTTCCTGAAGAGGCAGAAACACACCGGCCGAGTCCACTAAATAAATCACCGGCAGCCTCAACCTGGTCGCAATCCGTTGAGCTCGCAGGAGCTTCTTGACCGATTGCGGAAACATCGCACCCGCTTTTACGGTTGCGTCACTGGCCGCAATCAGGCACGGACGCCCACAGACGAAACCGATGCCCGTGACAATTCCGGCCGCCGGCACAGCACCCCATTCCGAATACATCCCATGAGCCGCCCACAAACCCAATT
>JAQBZS010001148.1 GCA_027622115.1 Planctomycetota bacterium
CGATTCGCGATGTCGATTTGGCGAACTGATGCTTTATCTGCTCGACACGAACGTGATTTCAGAATTGCGAAAAGGATCGCGATGCAATCCGGCACTGGCGGCTTGGGAGCAAGCGGAGTTGATTCCTCAAGGTGGAGCCGTGTCGGTGATCACGATTGGCGAAATCCGCAAGGGCATTGATCTGATCGCGCAACGCGATGCACAACAAGCCGCGAGCTTGGAGACTTGGCTGCAAGGATTGCTCCAGCAATTCGCCAGCAGGATTCTTCCGATTACGACCGAAGTCGCCGAAGAATGGGGTCGTTTGAACGCAAAGCGCCCCATGGCCGCAGCCGATTCGCTACTCGGTGCGACCGCCAACGTACACAACTTGATTCTGGCCACGCGCAACGTGAATGACATCAGCGACGTTGGCGTACGCGTCGTCAATCCGTTTGACTTTGTTACGGCATGACGGACAAATTCCGTAGCGGAGATAAATCGTGCTGATCGAATTGACGGAGATCGACAAGTCATATCGCGACCGGCAGGGACAGCCGGTGTCCGTACTCAAACAATTGAGCCTCCAGGTCGAGCAGGGCGCGTTCGTCGCACTCGCCGGCGCGTCGGGCTGCGGCAAGTCAACGTTGCTGAACATTCTCGGTTGCCTCGACCGGTTCGACGGCGGCGAGTACCGGTTCGACGGGGAAAATGTCGGGGCCTGGTCGGAAGGCCAACGGGCGGACCTGCGAAACCGCCGCATCGGTTTTGTCTTTCAGGCATTTCACCTGTTGCCGTTCCTCGCGGTCGAGGCCAATATCGCCCTTCCCTTCATGTACAACCATCACGGCCAGCGCCCCAGTCACGAACACATTGAATCGCTGCTGAAGTCCGTGGATCTGGAAGGCATGTCAAAGCGGTATCCGGGCGAGTTGTCAGGCGGTCAAATGCAGCGCGTGGCCATTGCAAGGGCGTTAGTCTTGGGAGCGGATTTGATCCTGGCCGATGAGCCTACCGGCAACCTCGACTCGGCCGCAGCGCAGGGCGTGCTTGATCTTTTCGAACTGCTGGTGAAGCAAGGCAAGACGATTGTGATGGTGACTCACGATCCCGCGATCTCGGCCCGCGCCGACCGTCAAATCAAGATGGATGGCGGACAGATCGTTTCGGACGATCACCGCGAATCAGTGGGAGGTGCTCAATGAGTGGTGCCAGGAATATGTTTGCCGCTTTCCAGGTTGCCGCCGCCATGCCGGGGCGAGTCATTCTGTTGGCTCTACCGGTTGCCGCGGCGACGGCACTCGCTCTGGCCACGCTGGCCATCGACCAAGGGCTGACCGCCAAAGCCGAACAAGCCGCCCGCAGCTTCGGCCAGGACGTGATTTCAGTCCGACCCGGCGCGCGGGTCATCGCCGGCCAGAGCGGGACCGCCACGAGTCTCTCTGAGGAGGACGTGCAGGCGCTGCTTGAGCGGCTGCGGGGTTACAAGGCCATCGAAGGCACGCGGAGAGAAGACAACGTGCCGACGTCGGCCGGCGGCAAGAGCGGCCGATGCAGGCTGTTCGGGGTCCGACCGCGCTGGGCGGATGTTCGCCAGTTCGGCGCGGAGCACGGCGAATTCCTGGACGACGACGACTTGCAATCCAGTGCCCGCGTCTGCCTGTTGGGCCAGACCCCCGCCCGTGAACTCTTCGGTGATCAGGACCCCATCGGACGGGAGGTGACAATCAATCAAGTCCCCTTCCGCGTCAAGGGAGTGCTGGTGCGGAAGGGTTCCAGTCCGGCCGAAGGCGACCGCGATGCCCGCATCGTCATCCCCGTCACCACGTTCTACGATCGCCTCTACAAACGCGTGCATCTCGACCAAATCGTGGTGCAGGCCCGCGACAGCGAACAGGCGACGCTCGCCAAACTGGAGGGTGAAATCGAATCCATCCTGCGATCTCAGCACAAACTCAACGAGGGAGAGAAGAACGACTTCACCATCCGTCTGCCCAGCACGATTGCCGAGCAGTCCCGAGGCGTGTCGCGGAACGTGTTCTACCTGCTGCTGGGACTCGCCGAAGTGTGCGGTCTGGTGGCGGTCTTCTTGATCGTGCTCGTCTACGGACAAGCGGTGCGCGGCCGGCGTGGCGAGATCGGCATTCGCCGCGCGATGGGCGCGACTCCGGGCGACATTCTGATCCAGTTTTGGGTGGAGGGATTGGTCACCAGTATCACCGGCGGACTCGTCGGCGTGTTACTCGGTATGGGCGGAGCGTATGGCCTAGCGGCATCTCGCGGGCTGGAATTTGGCTTCGGCCCGCAAGTCGTCGTCGCGCCTCTTGCGATTGTGGCCTTTGCATCGCTGGCCGGTCTCATCCCAGCGCGATCCGCCGCCGGTCTTGATCCCGCCGAAGCACTCCGTCCACAGGTTTAGCAAATGCCGAGCGTGCGCCCATCTGCTATGTTCGTCGCGGTGCAGGCCGCCTGGGCGGTGCTCAAACAGAATGCAATCCGTTCGCTGCTGACGCTTGCCGTGTGCAGCTTGGGGACGGCGGGCGTCATTGTCGCGGGCGTCATGGGTCAAGCACAGCTCGCCGAGATGGAAGTCAAGATGCAGATGCTCGGCGGCGGACTGATCGTCGTGTCCCCCAACAAATTGCCGGCCTACCCCGGCCGCGTGCGGCAACTGGAGCACTTCATTTCGTTGGTTCCCGAGGATGGGGCCGCCTTGCAAGCAGCCGTT
>JAQBZS010001149.1 GCA_027622115.1 Planctomycetota bacterium
CGTTGGCGACGTTGCCCATCGTTGTGACATCGAACGCCCCGTTCTGTTGACAGAATTCGATCGTCGCCTGGTACACGCCCGCGTAACAGCGATCGGGGATGATGGCTTTCATGTCGTGCAGTTTGCCGTCTGGTCCCCACATCCGTCCGGAAGTGCGAATCGCGGCCGGCATCGAAGCATCGATAATGACGTCGCTCGGCACGTGCAAATTGGTGATGCCCTTGTCCGAATCGACCATCGCCAATGCAGGGCGTTTCGCGTACACCGCCGCGATATCCGCGTTGATTTCGGCCTGCTGTTCGGCCGAAAGCTTGCCGATCTTGGCACCGACATCGCCCAGGCCATTGTTGGGATCAACGCCCAATTGACGAAACGCCGCTGCGTGTTTTTCATAAACATCGGCGAAAAAGACGGTCACCGCGTGGCCGAAGATGATCGGGTCGGAAACCTTCATCATCGTGGCCTTCAGATGCAGCGACAGCAGCACGTCCGTGGCTTTGGCATCATCGATTTCACGCTCAAGAAACCGCCGCAACTTCTGGCAACTCATGACCGACGCGTCAATGACTTCGCCGACTTGCAATGCGAGTTTGTCTTTTAGCACCGTCACGCTGCCGTCTTGTGCAACAAGTTCAATGCGGACATCCGCCGCGACCGACATCACATGCGACGATTCACTGGCATAGAAATCGCCGTCGTCCATGTGAGCCACGTGCGACTTCGAATCACCGCTCCAAGCACCCATCGAATGCGGATTCTTTTTCGCGTATTCCTTGACCGGCCCGGCCACGCGACGATCCGAATTGCCTTCTCGCAACACCGGATTGACGGCACTGCCCAGCACCTTGGCATAACGAGATTTGATCTCGCGTTCGGCGTCGGTCCGTGGTTCCTCGGGAAAGTCCGGAATATCGAAACCTTGACCCTGCAACTCTTTGATGGCCGCCGCCAGTTGCGGAACGGACGCACTAATGTTCGGCAGTTTGATGATGTTGGCGACCGGGGTTTTGGCCAGTTCACCCAATTCGGCGAGTGCGTCGCGTTGCTTTTGGTTCTCTGCCAGGTCGTCGGGAAAGTTGGCGATGATTCTGGCGGCGAGCGAGATGTCTTGTTTCTCGACGACGATCCCGGACGAACGCGTAAACGCTTGAATGATCGGCAGCAGCGAATACGTTGCCAGTGCAGGGGCCTCGTCGGTTTCCGTGTAGACGATCGTTGGGGCAGCCACGGTCATGATTCCTGAGATTCCAGTGTGTGGTATGCGCGTTCCAATGCCCGACTGATTCACAACTTGGTGCTCGGGCACTTCGCGAGGCGTCTTATAACATCAACCCGACTGACGTCGCATCCACCTTGGCCATACCAAAGTCCGTGATTCGGGGAGTTTTGCCGCCTTCGGGCAAGGTATTGTTCGGCTTGAGGTCACGATGAACCACGCCTTGGGCGTGCGCGTAATCCGCCGCGAGGATTACGTCTCGCCGTATTTCGAGGCTTGAGCGGCCCGTCCGCATCGGCTCAAGCAAGCTTCAACGTCGCAGCGCCAACGGCATCGAGTGCTGATGTGTCGCGTGGCATAGCCACCGTCCACATGTAGTCGGTCGCCAAGTCTTCCGGACTGAATCGGGCGAAATCGGCGTGAACCTGCAACGAACCGTTCTTGATGGCTGCCAAACCCTTGCCATCCATCCGTCGGCGATCGACTCGCATGTCGAATCCAGCCCGTTCGAAGAGTTCGCGATGCTCGCAGCATCGCAAACGATTGTGGTAGGCCAGCCCAGTCCCGCCGTACCACTTCCATTCACGTTCGGAAAACTGCAAAAAATTCGCCCCTGTTATGGAACGATCCACACCCACGTAATGGTCTTCCGGATTGAAGCGATGGACTGCCAAACCGTCGGCTCCCAAGATGCGGCGGCTTTCGATGTGAATCACCGATAGGATCTCGGGCTGAACGTGTTCCAACACATTCGAGCTGACGACGAAGTCGATGCTGCCGGACTTAAGTCCCGTCGCGCGGGCGTCGCCCGGATAGACGTAGTTCACATGGAACCCGCGTAACAGCGATTCAAGTGATGTGTCCGAGGGCGTGGCTCGGATGTAACGCTCGCGCACGAAGGATTCGTCCACACCCGCTCGCGCGGCAATTGCTTCGAGTTGATCTTCCAAGGCGTGAAACGTTTCGAACGCGTAGTCACGATTCAGCCAAGGGTTAATGTCCAAGGTGCGAATCGAGTCCGCGCCCAGCAGATGAAAGATAAACGGCACGAACGGTCTCCATCCCGTGCCGACTTCGACAACAGCCGAACCGCGCAGTTGGCGTCCACCCTCGTAGATGAGTTCCACGAGTTCCATCGCACGGGCCACGCCCTCGTCCACGTTGAGGCGATTTGTTCCGAGTGCCGACTGCAATTTGTGATACAGCGATCGACCACCCGGCAGCCGACTGAGTATGGCAAGAATGTGGGCTTTGGTTTTCCAGTTCATTGATCGGCCCTATGAGTATGAGTCGTTGGTTGGGTGCTATGGAAGTTCGTGTGCCGCCCGTCAGCCGTAGGCGTACGCGCTTTCGGCCTAGTGACCACGCGTACTAAATGGCAGCGCCACTGTGGCGTTCACTCGTTTAACCGCACGCCGTAGGCACGCGCGTTTGAGGAGTGAAAACGCCTCTCAACAGTTCTTGGT
>JAQBZS010000027.1 GCA_027622115.1 Planctomycetota bacterium
CTCAAGATGTATGTCTCGTTCGATAATTCCGGGGTGAACAGTTCAGTTCGCGACGGAAGACATGCGACATATGGGTGGGACTCGAGAACCCACACTCAATGGAGATCTCGATGATGCTCCTGCGGTGGTCTTCGCGAAGGAGCTGACACGCCTGCTCCAGTCGGATCAGCCGAATCGCTCGTGCAATCGAACAGCCAAGCTGCTCGAAAAAGCGGCGTTCCAAAGTGCGACGGCTGACTTGGGCGTGCTTAAAAACCTCTTGCAGCAACCTGGGGCTCGATAACCGGCTGCGGACGAATCGAACCGCCTCCAACACATGGTTGGATGAGTTTTGCTCGGCTTCCACGGCGAACAATTTGTCGATCAAGACTTGCGATTCAAGAACCATGCGCCTGGCAATCGTTGAGAGGAGGCGCTGCGTCACCGTCTTGCCCACACGGCGATAAACGCAGGGCCAATCACAACAAGCCAGTAATCCGATCTTGGTCGATTTGTTACAGCTTATTTTCAGGTTTTTGTGAAACTGCTTGAGCCGTCTGCCAGGCTGCTTAAACGTTGTCCACCTATTCGCGCCGTTCAGACTGCGCAGGTGTTAGGTTGAGCCAGACTTCGTTTCCACCGGACTCCGAGGCCAACACCACGTCCAAGTCGCCATCCGCGTCCAGGTCGCCCACAGAAATGCCTCGGGCACCGGGTCCCTTGAACTCCAGAACGTTGTCTCGACACCGGCCAGCCTCATTCCACCAGATGAGCAACTGAATTTGCTGGGCGCCCGCAAATCGATTCGTGCCCAGGACATCCGGGAATCCGTCGTGGTCCCAATCCGAAATCACAACGGCTTCACACTTGGGACCGGGCAGACTGTGTTGATCGCGATCCAAGGCACCGTGTCCATCGTTTTTCCACACTCGATTGCCAATGACGGCGTCGAGGTCGCCATCAGCATCAAGGTCCGCCAGCTCCACACATTGAGCTAAGTCCGAAAGGTTGCGCTGATGCTCGGACATGCGTCCCTGGCCATCATTGAACCACACGCGATTGTATTCCGAGTCCTTCAGAGAGTTTCGAGAGTTGACCACGACCACATAGATGTCGCCGTCACGATCGAGGTCGCCGGCAGCAACAGCCAGACTATCGCCGACACCCAGCCGAGCTCCGCTGTCTGAAAACTTGCCCGTACCGTCGTTCTTCCAAAGCTCGTTAGCCCCCGCTCGTCCCGCGAAAACGTCCTTGTGTCCGTCCCCGTCAAAGTCCGCCATGACAATCGTGAATGATTCGCCAGTGCCAATTGTCTCGTCCGCATCCATGAATCGGCCGGCACCATTGTTCTTCAGCAATCTCGCCGGTTGATTCGGCAGGTAAAAGCAGACGATGGCGTCTTGATCACCGTCCTTGTCCACATCACCAACCGTCACGCTGCGTATCGGGTGATCCGTTTTCGTGGAATGCGATCGTTCGAACTTCGCGGTTCCGTCATTGAGCCAAACGTCCAGCATTCCTGGACCCTGTTCCCGGTTCCCGCACAGGATGTCCAAGTCGCCATCGCGGTCAACATCGACCAGTACGGTGTTTACGCTCGTGCCGACACCCACTTGTCCTCGCACCATGCGAATCTTGTCGCGTGGAATCGCGACGATCTTCACCGGATGTTGAGGCCCCGGTTGCTTGTCGATGGCATGTGACTTCCGCGGCGCTGTCCGCGCGAGTGTCGCGGTCGCGAGTGACTCGGTCTCAAGTGACTCTTTCCGTAATGGATTGTCGTTTGCGGTCCAAAACTGTTGGCTCAATAAATACCCCGTGCCTGCCAACAAAACGACTCCGACTCCAATCGTCGTGAATCTAAGAGTGCGACGACCGCGATCCGCCTTCCGCGACCGCTCACCAACATCCTCACTGTTGACATAGACCTGAGTTGACGCCGGAACATCGTCCATGACGAGCGTCTGATCCTCCGGGTGCCGGTCCATCAGCGAAACGGCTTGAGGCGATTCCGTGGTTGAGGCGCGACCTTGGATGCTCGAGAGTTCCTGGATGACCTGTGTCATGGATTGCTGGCGGTCGTCCGGATGCTTCGCCACCATGCGCTGAAACACGTCATCGAGCAGTGGCGGTGCATGAGATAGCAGCTTGGCCAATGACGGGATGGCATCGTCACGGTGTGCAAGAATCTTCTTGACCACAGTCTCGCCGATGTAAAGCGAGCGTCCCGTCAGTAAATAAAAGAGTGTGCAACCCAAACTGTAGATATCACTGCGGAAATCGGCCGCGCGAGAATCCGCTGCCTGTTCGGGGGACATGAAGTCCGCGGTCCCCATAAAGCGTCCCGGATCCGTCAGACTCACTTGCTCGCCGTCGCGGTCGATGGATTCAAATCTCGCCAGGCCCAGGTCCAGAATTCTGAGTTGCCCCGACTCGTCAACCAACAAATTGCTGGGCTTAATGTCACGATGAACGACGCCGTTTTCGTGCGCGTACTCAAGTCCTCGCGCCGCCTGCAAAATCCAGTCGATCGCTTGTTCAATCGATACTGGCCCGTGCTGCTTGACGAGTGCGGAAAAGTCGGTTCCTGGTACGAATTCCATGACCAAATACGGCATGTCGTTGACGTCGTCCGCGTCAATCGCGGTCACAATATTGGGGTGACGCAACCGCGCCAGTGTTTTCGCCTCACGAAGGAAACGCTCGACGGTTTCCGCGACTTGAGAGGTACTGTCGAGCAGGAACTTGATGGCCACTTCGCGGTCCAGCTTAACTTGGCGTGCTCGATACACCGCTCCCATGCCACCCTGACCGATGAATTCGGTAACTTCGTATGCATCGAGAAGTTCATTCAGTTCATTCACGCTGGGCACGGCATGGCTGGGCGCGGAATGATGCCCGGATTCCGGAGTTTCCCCGTGTAACGCGGATTTCAAGAGACATGCCGGGCATTCGCCATCGGCAATGGCGTCATCGATGAGCATTCCGCATCGCTTGCAGTTTTGTTGCGTCATCAGTTTGTCAAATCTCCGGTCGAAACGAACGTTTAAGGGGAACCTCTAAAAACGGGACAGGCACCGATTGAATCTCTCTGGATCCCGCGAGAAAAAGCGATTCGATCGGAGCCAGTCCCGTTTTTTGGAGGTTCCCTAAGAAGTGATGGCGTCTAATAGCGATTTCAATTCGTCATCCACATCCGAGACACTCTCGAGTGTTTCCGCAACTTCTTTTCGCAGCAGTTGTCCGAACCTCTTCCGAGCGCGGTGCACGGCGACTCGAATGGCGTTGTCCGACAAGCCCAACTGTTCCGCGACCTTAAGAGTACTTTCATCGCGTTGGTCAGTGATCAAGCCGACAATCGCCGAAAACAACTCGGTCTTGTCCTTAGCGCGATACTCGTCGCCGAGCTGACTCCAAGTGCGACGTATCGTCTCCAGCGACCAGTTGCGTTCAAACTCCTGTTCTGGCGTGCGATCGTCTCGGCCATTCAGGCGGAAATACTCTTCAGCCGCGTTTTGCGGCAACGAGAAGACGGGTTTCCCCGGCACGCGTTTGGCAGCGCTGTCGTACTGATGCCGCTTGGCCAGAAACTGAGTCATCGCCGCGAGCAGGAAGCGACGGAATCGTCCACGATTCGGGTCTGCGTAACCAACGATCTGCTTTTCGATCATCCAAGTGAAAAACGACTGGACAATATCTTCGGCGTCGATGGGAGTCTTGCCGCTTCTTCGCAGCCAAAAGTAAAGCGGAGTCCAATACCTCGAAAGCAACTCTTCCAATGCCGGGCGAGAAATCGATGCATCTTCTTGTGCGCGCAGGACAACCGACCAAGCTGTTGTTTCGAAACGGTTCCGATCGTTTTCAAGTGACACAACATTCGATTCCGGCAACAACGATGTATCCACATTGCAACGTACAATACCTCGTCACGGTCGGAGACTGGGAGGTTACAGATGCCCGCATTCATGATCAGTGGTGTTCGAATTGCCAAACGGCATCGACTTTGCAGCGTTTAGAAAGAGCGAAGTGTTCCGTGCATTTACGGAGAAGCCGTGAAATCCGGTTGCCAGCGCTCCGATACACTGGCGACGGGCATCACCAAGTCTTCCCGCTGCCGCTCTCACCTACGAGGAGCACCAGCTTCTCGTATCGAGCTTCAGCCTGCTCAATTGCATTGTTCAGGTTGTCGATGTCCGTTCCCGGCATGTCACTCAGATCAAATCGCGCCAAACTTCTGCATCGTCGAAAACACGGCAATCATCCAGAAGAACGCGCCGGTCAGAAACAATCCGCCCCGCATGAACCAGCCCGGTCGGAGCGGCTTGGGAAGCAGAATCGTGTTGACCGCCAACGTGTGCCAACAACTGAATCCGAGTGCGAAGTTGAAGATCGTCGTGGCGATAACCAGCAGCGTTTGCGGTTCCTCAAGTGACAGCATCGTCATTCCAAACACCGCATAAAGCGCCAGCACGCCAAAGTAGACGAAGCGTATATTCTTCGGATCCACGGCTCGCAGCGTCTTACTGCTGGTCCAGAACACATCGACCCAACGACGAATGATTCCGTCCGCGGACGTTGCCATGCTCGGAGCGAGCACCAAGAAGCCGCAGAAAATCGTGGTGAACCAAAAGGCTCGCGGTACGAACAGGCGGTCGCTCACCAGTTGCCGTTCGCGGGCCGTCAAGCCGGCGATTTCTTCCGAATGATCACCCTGCGTTCGCTCCAAACTGCGAACGCTGCGACGAACCGACACCAATTCGGATTCCTGCACCTCGTCACCCGTTGCGCCCGCGACTCCTTCGGCCGTCATCGTTGCCGCAACCCATTTGTCGGGAACTTCGAAGCCGCGTTCGAGAAACTGCACGGACAGCATGCTCGGCAAAGCCAGGCCGAAAAAGCAGGCCGGCAGCCAAACCACCAATTGGTCTCGCACGACGTGACGGTACCAGCGTTTCCACTTGGGAAGAGATTCGGCACTCGGCGTGAACACGGTTCCAACGTGCGACAACTGCAAGTTTTGTCCGCCCACGACGCTGGGAATGGCACCCACGTGATGTCCCATGCCCCAACCTTGATCCCGCGTGTAGTTGCTGATCGGCGCGTTGGACAGACCACCCGAACCCGAGATCGCCACGAGTGCCGACAGCACGCCGATCATCGCCCAATTGATGTCGGGTAGACCGTGACCCGCCTTCACGGACGTGAATACGTTGTCGATGTTGTCGCCGTCACGCTTGAGATCGCCGTCGATATCCACGAAATCGTCCAGCTTGCCGTCTTCGTTGGCGTCCAGTTTGAACGGCCCTTCGTGCATTCCGGCGATCGTGCCGTCTCCATCGGTGTCGAAGCGAAATGTCTCGTCCGGCTTGCCGTCCTGATCCAGATCCGGCCACGGTTGACCGTTCTTTTGAACCATCGGATCCGGCTGTCCATCCCCATCGAGGTCCGTGGCGTACGGTGCGACTTTGAAGTTTTCGAAATCACCGCTCAACAAGTTTCCAAGGTCGAACTTCCCGAACTTGAGTGCCAGGGACGGTTCAATGACGTCGAGATGGCCGTCGCCGTCCCAGTCTTCGCCTTCGTCGAGTTTACGATTGCCGTTGAGGTCTTCGATTCGCTGGATCGGGACGTTTCCGAACTTGAAGAAGCCGGAGAAGATTTCCTTCCAGGTCTCGGGCGTCGAATACACGATGCCGAGAATCAGCAAGAACGTCATCAGGGTGACGATCTTGAAGGACATGATCGCTTTCAAGGAGTTGAAGATTTTTCCGCCAAACACCAACGGCACCAATGCGCCCAGGAAAATCGCATACGCCAGATATCGCAGCAGTTGTTCGTGCGACAGCGTCATTCCCAGGATCTCGGCAAATGCCTCGGGATCTTTGGGGTTGGGGACTTCGCCCAGAATCGACGTGGCCAACGGCGTGGCGGCAAAGGCGGCGAGGTACGGGAAAATCGATCCGAAGTCGAGCACCAGATAGACCATCACCCAGAATCGCGGACCGGGGAGCGTGCGGAATTTTCCGGTAAAAATCGGTTCGCCGCTGTAGAGCGTGTAACGGCTGATTTCCAAGTTGTAGATGACCTGTCCCACGATGCTCAGCGTGGCCAGCCACAGCAGAGCCCCACCGTATTTCGCGGTGACCATCGGCCCCGTGAGCCATTCGCCACCGCCGATCGCCGCACCGCCAAGCACTAGGCCGGGCCCGAGCATCATGGCCCAGTTCTTCAATCGGAACTGCGGGGCGTCGCCCAGTTCCGCCACGTTCCATTGCGGCATCGATTTGGAACCGGGATGAGGAGCACCCGTGTCGGCAGTCAAGTCTGTCATGCGTGGTCGCCTCGAAGGTTATTGGCGATTGACGATTGGCGCGTTCAAAAATCGAAAATCGTCAATCAAGAAATCATTTCCCTTTCGCCATCTTGGCCCAAGCGTCCCTCAATGTCACCGCTCGATTGAAGACCAAGTGTTCGCGAGTGGAATCTTTTGCATCCACGCAGAAGTAACCGAGTCGTTCGAACTGACACCGAAATCCGGGCTCCGCATCGGCGAGACTCGGTTCCAGCTTGGCGGCGGACAACACCTCGAGCGAAGCCGGGTTGAGGTTGCTCTTCCAGTCTGCGCCTTCGGGAACGTCGTTGGCATCCTCTTGTTGGAAGAGGTGGTCGTAGAGTCGGATTTCCGCATCGACGGCGTGTTTCGCGGACACCCAGTGCAACGTCGCCTTGTCCTTGCGCCCGTCCGGCGACGACCCGCCCTTGGTGGCCGGATCGTAGGTGCAACGCAGTTCGACGATCTCGCCGGCTTCATCCTTGATCACGCTTTCGCACTTCAAGTAGTACGCGTATCGCAAGCGAACTTCGCGTCCCGGTGCCAGGCGGAAAAACTTCTTCGGCGCGTCTTCCATGAAGTCGTCACGCTCGATGTAGAGTTCTCGACTGAACGGGACCACACGACTGCCGGCGGATTCGTCTTCGGGATTGTTGATCGCCGGCAATTCATCCACTTGACCCTCGGGATAGTTCTCGATGACAACCTTCAACGGGTTCAGTACGGCCATCCGCCGTTCGGCTCGTTTGTTGAGGTCGTCCCGCAACGCGTTTTCCAGCACGACGAGATCCGTCATTCCGTTGAACCGAGTGACACCGATCCGTTCGCAGAATTGGCGGATTGCTTCGGGGGTGTAGCCGCGTCGACGCAGCCCGCATAGCGTCGGCATCCGAGGATCGTCCCAACCGCTGACGTCCTTGTCTTTGACCAATTCCAACAGCTTGCGTTTGCTCATCACCGTGTACGTCAGATTTAATCGAGCGAACTCGGTCTGCTGCGGGTGATAGATGTCGAGTGCCTCGCAGTACCAATCGTAAAGTCGGCGGTTGTTTTCGAATTCCAAAGTGCAGATCGAATGCGTAACTCGTTCGATCGAATCCGATTGGCCGTGCGTAAAGTCGTACATTGGATAGATGCACCACGCGTTGCCCGTACGATGATGATGGGCATGGCGGATGCGATACATGATCGGATCGCGCAAGATCAGATGCTTCGAGGCCATGTCGATCTTCGCCCGCAGCACATGCACTCCGTCCGGAAACTCGCCCGCCTTCATGCGAGCGAACAATTCCAGGTTCTCATCGACGGCACGATCGCGATGCGGGCTCTCGATACCGGGTGAAGACGAAGTGCCTCGGTTCCGGCGGATCTCGTCCAGCGTTTGGCTATCGACGTATGCCTTGCCGTCCTTGATCAGTTGCACGGCCCAATCATGGAGTTGGCCGAAGTAGTCGGACGCGAACAGCGGATCGCCGTGCCAGGCGAAGCCCAACCAGCGGATGTCGTCTTGAATGGAATCGACGTATTCGGTGTCTTCTTTCTCGGGGTTGGTGTCGTCGAAACGGAGATTGGTGTGACCGCCGTATTTCTGAGCGATGCCGAAATTGAGACAGATCGACTTCGCGTGTCCGATGTGGAGATAGCCGTTCGGTTCGGGCGGAAACCGAGTTACGACTCGGCCATACCATCGCCCGGTGCGCAAGTCGTCTTCGACGATTTCTTCCACGAAGTTGAGTTGTTTGGTTTCATCGTCCTTGGACATGCGTGGTCTCCGTGTTGCTATGTAACTGGTATGTTGGATTTCGCTGTTCGTGGATCGTGTTGGCCACGGGGCGTCGTTTAACCGTTAGCCGCAGGCGTACGCGTGTTGACATGTTGAGACAAGCGTACGCCTGCGGCTAACGGTTAAACTACACGGCCTTTGTGTGAAAATAAATGTACCGACGCTAAGGCGGAATCATGCCGCCGCGAGGAAACACGTTTCGCGGGTCGAGCGATTGTTTCACTTTCTTCATTAGCTCCGTCGATGTCGTTTGACCGCCCGCTTGCGCGAAGCTGCTACGCCATTCCGCCGAGCAATTCAGGACCGTGAAGCCCCCCTTGGGGCCGGGAGCCGCAGTCGCAGATCCGTTTTGAATGAAATCACGAAGCGGTTGGATCAAGGCGACGGCTGCATCCACGCTCAGCACTGAGTCCGGCAAATGTCCGTGTACCACTCCGTTTCCGGCATGCGCCTGAACCGAGATTCCCGCGTCTGTTGCCAACCGTACAAACTCGACCGTCCGCGACGGCAGAAGGCTTGCATGAAACGTCAGCGGGCAACCATCCGAAACTGCAAACGACGTCAATGCGCCCAACAATTGGCCAGACTCAGAACCCTCGACGACATGCAACTCGGCCGGCTTCATATCGGTGAGTTCCGTCTTGAGAGTATCGATCTGCCACGTCGTGTCCCGTTCCGTCCCATCCACCCCGATGCACAGCACCGGTTCGCCGGTCGGCAAGTCGACACCGCAGCCGTTCGCGACGCATCCGGCAGCCGACGGATTCAGCAACTCGAATGCGATGGGCCGCGTCTCCGATCTCAGCAGTCGTTCGAGCGTCGTATCAACCTTCGCCAGAGACATCGTGGACCACAGGAACGATGTGCATTCCGGTCTCGGCCGTAGTTTGAGCGTGATCTGAGTGACGATCGCCAGCGTCCCCCTCGACCCGACCATCAGTTTGCACAGGTCATAACCCGCCACATTCTTGACGACTCGCCCACCCGCGTGAAACTGCCGACCCGATGCATCAACCGCCGTGATGCCGATTACATAATCCCGCATCGTTCCATAGCCGAAACGCCGCGTCCCCGACGTGTTCGTGGCCAGCACGCCGCCGAGCGTCGCCACGTCGGATTGCGCGACGTCGATCGGCAATTGCTGGGTCTCGGAATTCAGCAGCTTCGTCAACTGATCGATACGCAGACCTGCTTCCACAGTGATGGTCATATCCCGGGCGGGATAGTCCACCACCTTGTCGAGCATCACGGTGGAAACTTCGTCAGCGTCGATCTGATCCGCCACACGAGCCACCGAAGTACGGCCTCCAGTGGCCAGCAGCGTCCGAGGCCCGTCCGCTTCGGCATTCTCGGCGACAAAGCGGGCCACGTCGTCTTGGGATGTCGCGGTGAAAGTGGTCACGGAATTTGCGATTGACGATTGGAGATTGACGATTAGGAATTGCGACGCACGGTTTATGGTGCATGCCGTATGTGCGGGGTTTGTTCAAGATTGCCAGCGCGATCTCTGGCTCGTGCTTCAATCTTGCCACCCTTGGCAACGGTCACTTCGACACTCCAATCCGCGACACCCGGCGTGGCAATCGTCAGCTTCGCCGCAACGCCGTTGACCGTCACCTCGGCGACCTCACCGTCATCATGCGTGATGCCGTCGACAATCATGCGACTGCCGACAACACGAATGCTGGTGATCACGGTGGCCGGCGGCAGGTCGTCGACTGGATCCAGCAATTGGGGGAACTCGACCCCGCTGACTTCCGCCGCAGCGGATTCGTCACCCGTCAATGGCGGCATGGGTTCGTATTTCGCGCCGTCCGCCAGCAGATCCTTGGCTCGTGTGCTGACGACTTTGGCGTGACGGCCTTTGCCGAAGTGATCGTGAACAAAGACGGGCACACCCGGTCCCGACGGTTTCAACCGAGGCCCGCCGCCAAGATTCACGGTGGGCCAGCGTTTCGGATTCTGGCGGCCTTCGACCGTGAGATTGCGAAAGTGCGATTCAGCTGTGCCGGTGACGCTGGTGGCACTGATCTGAATCAACGGCATTTGCCCACCGTAGCCCAGGTCGGAAAACGTCAAACCGTCCACGGTGATGCTGCCGTGTTGCAGGCTGCGATCGTCCAAGCCGCGGTTGAACGGTTCCGCCCCCGTGGCCGCAATGTGAATGTTGCGGTAGACGTGATTCTCGAACCAGGGGCGATACACGCCGTAGGCCGCGTGATCGATGTGGACGTTTTCGACCAGCATCGTCGGCAATTGGGCTCGAAACGCGTAATGCGTCTGCCACAGTTTGAGATCGCTGATATTGTGCGGATGCCGCGTGTCCGGGCCGACGCCGTCCGTCCCCGCCAGAGCGATGGAGTACAAGCCCTCCGTGTGAGACTCGTTGTGCGAGAACCGCGAAATCGCCAGCGTGCGGATATCGACGACCTCCTGCTTTCCGTTCGGCATCCGCACGGCCAGATTGCTGTCGAAGTTGCTGCGTCGCTGACTGTCGTAGCGATAACCGTATTCGTCGTTTTCGCACGCGACATTACGAGTCAACGTGTTGCGACCGTTGGACCACCAAAACGCGGCTCCATCATTGGGATCGAACGGCAGCACCTGTTTCGGCAAGCGTTTGCCCTTATACGCCTGCACGCCGAGATTGCGGTCCAGCAGATTGAAGACCTCGGTGCCGTCTTCCATGAAGTAACCATGCCCCACGCTCTTGTAACCCACGCAATCGCGGACCACGAGATACTCGGTTCCATGCACGGTGACCCAGCGGTTGTGCGAATCGACAATCGCCGCGCCCAACACCTGGCTGCCGCGCATCGTGTCGCCGACGAGGTGATAGTGAATCGAATACCGCCCCAGCACGCCTTCCTTGCCGAGATGCGCCAAGCGGACGTAACTGATGCCGCCCTGACTGTAAGCGTGATACAGCGTGTGGCCGCGAACTCCAGCGGGATCGGCACTTTCAATGATGACATTGCGAGAAAGGTTGGCCACTTCGCTGCGAAACGTGCCTGCTCCGAAGTGCGGCTTCTCCAATGGCTTGTCGAGCTTCAAGGTCAAGGTCTTCGTGTCGATGGCCGAGATCTTGCGAGACTCGGTTCCCATGGCGTCGGCGTGATTCCGAAACGAACCATTCGCGTACACGTGCTTCGAACCCGTAACGATGATTTCATCGCCGACCTTCCAGCCGGTAACGGATTCCGCCAGCACCACACTGTCGTCTCCCACGGCGACATCCCGGCCCAACTTAACCCACGTGCGATTCATGGGCGCTCCGTGCAGTTCCATCCGAGCCGAGCAGCACACCAAGGCGGGGGCGTCGTTTTTGTCGAGCCCTTCCAGAAACCGCAAGCGGATGCGAGCGGTGTGCTGTGCAGGGATCGGGTTTTCCAGAGTGCCGATTTCCAGCGTGGGCATTTCGCCCGTACGCGGCTTCACGGGCTCACCGGCCTCGCTGACCCCTTCAAAGTCGCAGGCGAATCCATGTTCGCTGCACGTCAGGCTATCCTGCACTTTGAGCAATGCCACATCCAACAGCGTGTCTCGATCACGAGCGAACGTCAGAGTGCCGACGACTTGAACGAGCCGAATCTGTTTGTCGCTGTTGACGTCGTAGGTGACTGTATGGCCGCGACCAATCAGGACGCGATCACCGGTCGTGGGCACGCGAGTCGGATTCCACGTGAGCGGATTCGACCAATTCCCGGACCCGACACTGCGAATGCCGAACATCACATGCTTGTGATCCTGATGAGCCGGCTCGGCGGTCACACCAACGGACGTGATCAACACCAACGCACACAACATCGCGAAGCGAATGCGACCCATTTGACTCTCCCTGATTGAGCAAGGCTCGTGCGGCATGGAATGGTTTGCGATTGAACGAACCGCACATGGTAATGAATTCAATGGGCGGAGGTACTGATCGCCGAATGCGAGGCGACAGCAGGTGTCATCTCGCGTCGAAGTAGGTCCGTGCTTGGCTCGTGCGTCGTTTGGCCGGCACCCGTTCGGGATTCCAAGCCGGGGCGCATCACGCATGACGGTGTGATGAATTCACGGTCGATTTGTCGTTGCTCGATCTATCACCTCATTTTGGGCCTGAAGGATTCTGGCCCTGGGCTCAGATCAAATGGCTTATCGGCGCATTCCGCAATGGACCGCCCGAGCAGGAAACAGAATGGCCTCACCACGATTACGATAGCGATGCCCATCATCGCGGCATCGACGATGCGCGGAATATCTGTTGTTTAATCTAATCCCTTACATCTTTCCCCGAATGCCCAGCGCGCACGGCGGCTAACATTTAGTTGACTTAGGCTGGGCATTCCCCACCGCTTGGCTGAGAATACGCGAATGTCAGACTATTACGCCCACATTCCGCCTATTGAAACCGGCGTCTCTTGACGTCATGTACGTAAGTCAGACCCCGTCACTCTCCGATCACTTTGACCAAGACCCGCTTCGGCCTGCAACCGTCGAATTCTCCGTAGAAGATTTGTTCCCACGGACCGAAGTCCAACTTGCCTTCCGTAACGGCGACGACCACTTCGCGGCCCATCACCTGCCGTTTGTGATGCGCATCGGCGTTGTCCTCTCCCGTGCGATTGTGCTGATACGTTTGCGGCGATGCATCGAACGGCGCCAGGCCTTCCAGCCACTTCTTGTAGTCGGCGAGCAGCCCAGGTTCGTCATCGTTGATAAAAACCGACGCAGTAATGTGCATCGCGTTGCACAGCAACAGGCCCTCTTGAATACCGCTCGCCCGTAGGATTTCTTCCACTTGCGGCGTGATGTTCAGGAAGTCCATCCGGGCCGGGATGTTGAACGTCAGATATTCTCTGTGTGATTTCATCGGTCCCAATCAATGAGCCGGTGCCGGCAGGTCCACAATGTAGGCTCGATTGTCCTGAGCCGCGATCACGACCTGTTTCCCGTCCGGCGAAAACGTGGCGCCGAAGGTCACGGGCGATAAATCCATGTGGTACAGCGACTTGCCCGACGACGGATCCCACACGTTCAGATTCCCAGCATAGCCGATCGTCAGCAATCGGCTGCCGGTGGCGTTGAATTGCAGTCGATAAACGTCGTCCTTATTCCCGTCGATCGTTTTGACCGGCTGGGGATCGTTCGCCTTCCAGAAAAAGACTTTGCGCTGCAGCCCCAAGCCTTGGCCGGCTCCGACAATCGTCTGCCCGTCCGGACTAAACGCCACGCTGTAGATCGGGAATTCCGGACCCTGCAACCGGATGACCTCGTTGCCGCTTTCGATATTTGTCAATCGCACGGTTTTGTCCGTGCCCGCCGACGCGACGACTTTGCCGTCCGACCGAAACGCCACGGAATACACGGTTGTCGCGTGCGTGGCCAACGTTTTGACGACCTTCTTTTCTTCCACGTCCCACAACCGAACCGTTTTGTCGTTCGAACCGGACGCGATCCACCGACCGTCCTTGCTGAATGCCAGCCCATAGACCTGCGAGCCGTGCCCCGTCAGATTTGCCGAGAAACTCGCTGCGGCGACCGACCACGTTTTGATGCTGCCGTCGGCGGACGCCGAGACCGCGGTGCGATTGTCGGCCGCCATCACCAACGACGAGACCGCCGCCGTGTGACCGGTCATGGACTGAGCCGCATCTTGACTCGGCGGCAATGGCGGGACCGGATTGGGACGCACCGGGTCGTAGCTACGAATGATGTGATCGCTGCCGGCGGCGATAAGCTTTGTGCTGTCCGGACTGTAAGCCAACATCGTCACGGCGGCCGGAGTGATGATTTTTCGCTCGACGACGCTGTTTCCCACATTCCAAATGTGGACGATCTTGTCGGCACCGCCCGCGGCGATTTGTTGGTTGTTGGCGGCCAGCGACACCGCTTGGCAGTCACCGCTTTGACCCAAGAATTCACGGCTCATCGCGCCGTTGCTGGAGTTCCAGGTCTTGACCGTGCCACTCTTGCCGGCCGTCGCGTGGATGGCGCTGTTCGACGAGATTGACAGCGAGTTCACTCCCTTGTCGTCCGCGACATGAAACATCTGCACTGAGATCTCGTCGATCTGCACGGTCTTATCGGCACCGGCCGAAATGATGGTCTTGTTGTCGGTGGCCAGCCCCACGCCGACGACGGCTCCCGTGTGATTGATGAAGTGCTGAATCGTTTGGCCAAGTTTGATGTCCCACACGCGGACGGTCGCATCGGCACTCGACGAAATCACTCGCGTGTTGTCCGACGAGAAATCCAGGCCGGTGATTTTGTCCGTGTGGCCCGCGAGCGTCGCTTGAACCGCGCCGTCCGCGAAGTTGTAAACGACGATTTTCTTGTCGTCCGCCGCTACCGCCAAGATCGAGCCGTTGCGGTTCAGCGCCATTGCCGTGGCAGGAGTCGCGAGATCGATCTTCCGCATTTCCTTGCCGTCCGCCGCGTTGAAGATCCGCACGGTCTTGTCCGCGCTGGCCGACACGATCTGCGTCCCGTTCGGAATGTACGTCAGTCCGGTAATCGCAGCCGAATGTCCCGCGAGCACTCGCAACTCGCTGCCGTCGGCGATCTTGTAGACCTTGACGGCCCCACTGCTGTCACCAGCGGCGAGTTCCTGACCGTTGGCACTCACCGCCACGGAAGTGATCGCACCCGCTTGAGCCGGAAACGCCTTGACCAGCATGCCGTTGCCGGCGGTGTAGAGCCGAGCGATCTTGTCCGCGCAACCCGTGGCCACCTGCGCACCGTTCGGGCTGAAGGCGACCGTGTTGACCGCGTCGGGATGGGCCTCGATGACTTTGAGGACTTGGCCGTTCTGGCGGTTCCAGATTCGCACCGTCTTGTCAGCCGAAGCGGTTGCAGCTTGCGTCGAAGCCGAATTGACCGACAACGATGTGATCGGCCCTTCGTGTCCGGAACCGACGATGATTTTCGGCAAGTTCACCGGCCACTTCTTGACGAGTCCGTCGGCACCGGCGGTCAGGATGAACGTGTTGTTCGGAGCATAAACGAGCCCGGTCATTGCTCCTGTGTGGGCTCCGATCACGCCTTGAGCCGCGCCGTCGGCGACGTTGAACAACCGCAAGATACCGGACTGATCCGCACTGGCGACCTGATTCTTGTCTCGGCGAATGTCGATGTGCGAAATCGCGGCGCCGTGCCCGGTGATGTCCTGCATGACCTTGCCGTCTTCGGGGTTGCGAAGCTTGAGGATCTTGTCGGCACCGCCGGTTGCTAGCAGCGTCGAATCCACATTGAGTGCCGCAGCTTGGACGGCTCCCACGTGCCCGGCGAACGACTTGATGGGTTCATTCACCGGCACGTCCCAGAACTTGATCGTGTTGTCGGTGCCGCCGGACGCAATGCGACTGCCGTCGGGCGAGACTTCCACCGCCAACACCAGGCCGGTGTGACCTTCCATCGTCCGCACGCTTTTTCGACTGGCGGCATCCCACAATCGCAGTGTCTTGTCGAAACTGCCGGTCACATACCACTTGCCGTCCGGAGTCATGGCAACGGCATACACGGGGGCCGAGTGCCCGATCAATTGCTGCTGAGCGAGACCCTGCCGAGCAAGCGATGCGACGATCGTGGTCACAATCACGCAGCAGCCCAATCGACGAAGTAGTCTCAGCATGACGAGTCCTCCTGATGGAATGAGATCGAATCCGTGCAGCGACGGTTTTGGCGGACGCATCAGCAAATTCGCATGCGTCGCGTTCGAAGTGTGGCCGCAAGCTGGGCACATCGCAATCGTGCTCGAAATCGTGGCTCGCGCGCTCAGCGGATCCCACCAATTGGCCGGTCGGAATCTCGCGTGTTGATAACGCCCGGTTGACGAGGGAAATCGTTCAAACGGTTTCGGAAGTCGGATGTGACCTCACATTGCGCTTGCGGGAACCACTGAGGGCCGTGGCTTGCTTTCCACGAATTGGACAGCATCTTCTGGTGCGTCAAACTCGATTGATTCCCATCCGTTCGGTACGGCATGAACCGTGGCCATCATAAGCTGTGCTCCAGCGAACCAGGAGAAGTCGTACGACCGAATTTGCCACTTGTCGCTACCTGGGTATGAAATGAGGTGCAATGTACCACCGCTCGGCAGCGGCACTGATCTATTCGCTCCACCAGCACGGCGATTGGCCCGATTAGGCAGATCATCCACCCACTCTTGAAAGTCCTGAGCACTATCACGCCCCAACTTCTGAGGCATCGTTAAGTCCACAGCCCCCTCATTAAGTGTGATTCGCTCGTTGACCATACCGAGCTTGCCGGTAGCCTCGACTTTGCTTGGGGGATTGTGCAATGGGTTGACGGGTGGCTGCCTCTGCTCATGCCGATCGCTTTTTAGTGGATCGACAACCGTTAACTCAGACATGGGGACACCTGCTTGGCTGTCCTCAACGAACGCCCATTCGCCATCGTCTGGAATTCCGGTCACTCGTCGAGGATCGGTGAATTGTTCGATGCCTTGAGAGGTCCATTGGACGAAATCCCCGATTTGGACTGTATTCGATGTTGAACCGCCCCTTGGCTCAAGGTCGAGGCCATTGTTGCGATTAGGGCCTATCTCGGCAAGAGAAAGGGACGACGTAAAGTTGTCAATAAACTTGTCGACAGCGTCCTCATTGAATGTGCCAGATGGGCGATTCCAAAGCAAATACTTCCGCAAATTCTCCCTACTTGGCAGCTCTCCTTCCGACTCGTACTTGTCCCACAATTCTTTGTGCAGTGATGGCGACAAAGCTGCGTCTCGAAGACAGTCCGACCTATCTGGCGCGTCCTTGATGATTCTACGGGCTCGTTCTGCAACTCGTACTTGGCGATTGTCGCCAGCCCCCGACACCGTCACAAGTCCATAGGCCGCGATTGCAGCGAGGCATTGATTCCCGGCGGCGCTCAGCCGTTTGTATCCCCAACGTTCCTGCGCAACCGGCAACGCAACGTCATGCAGGCCATCTTTGTCAAGAAGGGCCTTTGCTTTTTGAACAGCCTTGCCAAGCCCAAACATTGGATGTGGTGCTTCTTCGACGAATCTTACCCCCACGAGGGTGGTGTCACATCAGTAGTTGCCTGTCTCATGCGTGACGACACGCTTCCTGTTCTAGACCTTAACCCAGCGAGACTAATT
>JAQBZS010000028.1 GCA_027622115.1 Planctomycetota bacterium
GCCGTTCGTAACTGCCGAGTCAACCGGACTCGCCCGCTCGAAATCGCCGTGGTCTGTGGGTTGGCCGGTATCGGGTTCACGGTCCCGATCATTGCGCTTGCGCTGAGTTGCGATCTCGACATGCTCGCGGTGTGGCGTTGGAACTTGAGCAACCACTCGAATTTCTACAGCCGGTTTTCCCGCACGTACTGGAGGTGGTTGCTGGTCAACATTCCTGAAACGCTCATCGCCGTCGGACTGCCGTTAATTCTGCACGCCGTCGCAACTTGCCGAGCCCGTTCGGCAAACATGATCAACGACAACCCACCCACTGCCGCATGGCGGTCACAGTTTGTCTTCGCCGCAGTTTGGCTTTTGTTGTGGTTGTCGGGAAAGAATTCCGGCGAAGCCGGACGCTTGTGGATCCTCTTGATGCCTTGGGTGGTGTTGGCGTCCGGACATGGTGGCGGAACTGCTTCACGATTTGGAATGGTGATACAGGCGATCTTCTGTCTCGCTGTCGCGAGCCGAGTCAGCGGGTTTCAATTCACCGGCTAGCAAGCGATTGTGGCCAAACCTCAAACGAGAAAAGTGCCACTATTGGCTGCGTACAGAAATGTTCCGTCCGAACCCAACCGCTACTTCTTCGTCACGTACACGAAATAGGCTCCGTGTTGCGCGTTGTTGGCGTCGGTGAATACGGCGCTGAGTCTCGTCTTGCCAGCCTTCAACTTGAGCTGAAACGTGACTTCTTTTTCGCCGGGCTTCACCGCAGCAGCAGCTTCGATGCGGCCGATGTTCACAGTCGCTAGTACCGGTTTGATCGCCTTGCCGGGCGCGGTGCGGTAGGCCTTCACGCCGGGCACATCGGAGCCCGGTGCCAAGGCCGCGTCGATCGCCTGGTCCGCTTCTTCCGGCCAACGTCGCAGACGGATTTCGTAGTCGCCGTCGGCCACGATCTTTACATTCCAAAACCCCGTGTTTCCCGCTCCGGTCATCGCCTGCCGCACTTGGCTCTGATTCCACGGCGTTGAATTCGTCGTGATCCAGTCGTGCGATGTCAATCGAGCCGGATTGTCGCGGGGATGGCCCAGATAGATCGCGGTTGAATCCTTAAATGTCGGTTCCAATTCCGCCCACCACTTGTCGTAAAACGTCCGCAAGGAATTCACGACTTGCGGATGAACGGCGGCAATGTCTCGCTTTTGTCCCGGATCGGCCTCGATGTCATACAGTTCCTTACCGTTGATCAGCCGCCATTGAGACGTCATCACGGCACTCTTTCGCCACTTGATCGGATCCTTCACTCGTTGCGAATCCGTGACAAGAATGCGGTCCGGCCACGGGGCCTTAAGTTTGGGCTGTAACAACGCAGCAATGCTGGTGCCGTCGAACTTCACGCCTTTGGGACTCGCGACGCCGCAGAGATCGATCAAGGTCGGCAACACATCCACATGCGCGGTGATCGGCGTCACATTGCGACCAACTGCCAAGCCGCCGGCGGGCCAATGGACGAAGAACGGTACTCGATGTCCGCCGTCGTATTCGCTGCCCTTACCCGCTCGCATGCCCGCGTTGAACGTTTGCCAGCCGCTCGACGAGCCGTTGTCGGTCGTGAAGATGAAGATGGTGTTGCGAGTTAATTCTTCCGCGTCGAGGAAGGCACGCAGCTTGCCGACGTTGTCGTCAATATTGGCAATCATGCCGTAGAAGTTTGCCAAACCGACGTTCAGCTTTTGGTACGGCTTGCTGAATTCTTCCGGCGAATGCATCGGGCCGTGGGGAGCGTTAGTGGCGATGTAAGCCAAGAACGGCTTGCCGGCCTGTTTTTGGGTCTTGATGAACCGTTTGGCGTAGTCGAAGAACACGTCGGTACAAAAACCATTGACGGGTTCCGGAGTGCCGTTGTGCCAATAGCTGCCGTCGAAATAGGCGTTGTCCCAATAGTCCGGAGTCTGACCGACTCCGCCGCCACCGTGTCGCATGACTTCCGTGTAGCCGCGATCTTCCGGTCGATAGGGGTAGTTGTCACCCAGATGCCATTTCCCAAACATGCCCGTGGCATAACCGGCGTCTTTGAAGACTTGGCCCATCGTGACTTCGTTTTCCCGCAGCATCGATCGCCCCATGATCGTGTGCCACACGCCGGTGCGATTCGTCCAATGTCCGGTCAGAAACGCACAACGAGTCGGCGAACAGGTGGGCGCCACGTGGTAGTCGGTCAGCCGAACGGACTCCGCGTGCAGCTTGTCGATCTCCGGCGTCTTCAGTACGGGGTTGCCGTGACACGACAGGTCTCCGTATCCCTGGTCGTCCGTGATGACGATGACCACGTTTGGTTTATCGTTGGCGATCGCGCTGCCGACAAAGCACACCGCGACGAGACAAGCAGCTGCGATCCGACGGACGACATGAAGCATGGATTACGATTCCGGTCTAGTTATTTGTCATTAGTTATTTGTCATTAGTCGTTTGTCATTTCCATTTGCCAACGGGCCGGCAGCTTCATCGCTTTCCGGCACCGTTTCTTCAATGACAAATGAAAATGATTAATAACTAATGACAAATGATTCCGACCATCGATTCGAAAGCGGCATTTGGCGATGACGCTGATTCTATCCGCCCGCGCGAATGCTGTAGAGAAAGTTGTCGCTGCGAATCAGCAACTGCTTGTCGGAAATGACGGGGCTGGCGTTGAATCGTCCGCTGTCCTTGAACTTGTTGTGGGCCAGGACTTCGAATTCGGGTTTTGCGGCCAACACGAAAATGCCGTCGAAACGAGTCACGATGTAGATCTTGCCGTCGCCAAATACCGCAGACGCATAAGGCTGACCCTTGAATCGCTCGGAATAGACGATCGCGCCGTCTTTGAGATCGAGGCAATACGCCACTTTGTTGCGATCGCTGACCCAATACAGATGGCCGTCATGCACGACCGGCGATGCCACGTTGGAACCTGCTTTCGCTTCCCACACCAAATGCGTGTCACTGACGTCGCCCTTGCCGCCGGCTCGCACCGCGAAGCACTTCGAGGTTCGCCCGCCAATCGCATACACCACGCCGTTGCTGCTGACGATACTGGGGCAGACATAATCCTGAATTCCACGACACGACCACAGAGACTCGCCGGTGCCGGGATCAAACGCCAAGATCTTGCCCTGCACGCTCACCACCAACTCTTGACGACCATCGACGTCCACCAGGTGTGGAGTATTCCAAGACGAACGCATGCCGTCGGTTTTCCACGCGATGGAACCGTCCGCCTTGTTGATCCCGTACAGCGAACCGCTTTCGACGCTGGCGTTGACGATCACGATGTCCTTGTAGAGCACCGGCGACGTTCCACAGCCCCAACCATGCGTCTTCGTCCCGACGTCCGTATTCCAGATTTGTTCGCCGTCCAACGTGAAGCGGAACACGCCACTCTTCCCGAAGAAGACGTAAATCGCTTCGCCGTCGGTCACGGGGGTCGGACCTGCATAGCCATGATCGCGAATGCGGTCGCTCTCCGGCTGCTTCGGCATGATTTCCTTGCTCCACAGCTTTGAACCATCCGCTCGCTTGAAGCAGACTAGATGCAGCCGCAAGTCGTCGACCGAGCTGCCTTCCGTGCCGTGACCGAACCCCGAGTAACACGTGAGGTAGATTTTTCCACCCAGCGTGATGGGGCTGGACGCTCCGGGGCCGGGTAGTTCCGCTTTCCATTCCACGTTTTCGGTGTCGCTCCACGTGGTCGGCAGTCCGGTTTCCGTCGAATAGCCTTGCCCGCCGGGACCGCGAAATCCACGCCATTCTCCTGCCGAAACTGATGCCGCCAGAATTCCCAAGATCACTGCTGTTTGGACGAAACGTATCATGGATGAGCCTTCGTTGGAGATTCAAATCGAGACTGTCGGGCCGGCGACCCAACCGATTGTTCAACGGTTTGCTGCCGAAGGACGCTTCCATTCGGTGATCGATATATAACGCAGCGGTTTTGTCACCGTCCATCGAGCGATGATCGGTGACTCGCATGACTCAGGACCAATTCGATGCCCGACAGCAACGACTCGAACCCCAATTTGCGATTGTGGACATTCCGCGATCGCAATTACCGGCTGGGGAGCTTCCCCTTGATCATGGGCATCCTGAACGCGACTCCCGACAGCTTTTCGGACGGCGGCCAATACTTCGATGCTGCTGCCGCTGTCGCGCGAGGATTGGCGTTGGTGGGGGAAGGTGCCGACATCATCGACGTTGGCGGCGAGTCCACTCGTCCCGGCTCGCAAGCGGTGTCGCTCGAAGAAGAACTGAGACGGACGATTCCCCTAATCGAGCAGCTTGCCGGGCAAACATCGGCACCGATTTCGATCGATACGACGAAAGCGGAAGTCGCTCGCCAAGCAATGGCTGCGGGCGCGGAAATCATCAACGACATTTCCGGACTGACGTTTGACGATCGGATGCTCGACGTCGCCCGTGAAACCGCAGCGGGCGTGATCTGCATGCACATCCAAGGCACGCCGCAAACCATGCAGACCTCCCCCTGCTACGACGATGTCGTGGCCGAAGTGAGTGCTTACTTGGCCGACCGCGTGCAGCGGATGGAAGCCGCCGGCATTCCGAGCGAACGAGTCGTTGTGGATCCCGGGATTGGCTTCGGCAAGACGGCCGAGCACAACGTGCGAATCCTGTCGAACGTGGCCGCATTTCGATCGTTGGGTCGACCGGTCTTGATCGGACATTCCCGCAAGCGGTTTCTGGCAAAGGTGCTCGGACGACCGGTCGAGGAACGGTCGGCCGGCACGATCGGCGTGGCGATCGCGGTTGCCGCTCAATCCGCCGACATCATTCGCGTTCACGACGTACTGCCGATTCGCGACGCGCTGTTGGCGTGGCATACGATTCACGACGCCAACGGGAAGTCTTTGGAAGCTTGGCCCAGCCGCTAGAAGCTATCTGAAAAAGGGGTCTGACCCTTTGGAGGCCTCGCTAAACCCCGGCAAAAACTGAGGCCGGAGAGGGTCAGACCCCTTTTTCAGATAGCTTCTAGGCCGGATTCACTTTGAGAATAGGAATTGGACATGAGCTGAATTTCGATCCCACGGATGGCAATGCACGCACGAAAACAACAATTTTCAGAGTTGTCGTACGAAAAGTGCCATATTTGAGCGCGCGGCAAGTGTTGAGCCCAAATGCCGGAACCGCGCGAAGCTTGTTCCGGCCGGTAAGAAATGCGGCGTAGTCGCGGTCGGTCCGAGTCCTCATTTCGTGAGTGTGCGACCCCGGAAGCGGTCTGTAAGATGGTCCGCCCACCGGTTTTCGTCTGAACCAATCAAAAACAATGTCGTTCGGCGCGCTTCAACTCGCCAATCAGCGCACCCACAAGGAGTCGATGAATGCCAGCCATCACACTGGAATGCCCGCATTGCAATGCCCAATTGAAAGTCAAGAATCCCAACGTACTGGGGAAACGCGTCCCATGCCCGAAGTGTGGCGAGCGATTTGTCGCCGAAGAGATGGACGACGAATACGACGACATGGACGACGACTATGAAGAAGAAGCCGACGACGAATACGAAGACGAACGTCCGGCTCGACGTTCACGCAGTGCAGCCAAGTCAGGGGCGAGCCCGGAACGATCCGGCAAGAAACGCGGTGGCGGCGGAAAGAAGGGCCAAAAGAAATCGGCCCTGCCGCTGATCGTGGGAGCCTGCATTCTGGGCATTTTGCTTGTCGGCGGCGGCATTGTCGGTGTGATGTCGCTGGCGGGCGGATCCAACAAGATCGACATGACCTACCTGCCGGACAACACGGAACTGGTCGTGCATCTCAAAGTCGCCGATGTCTGGAATGCAGGAGTCATGTCGGACGTTCGCAGCAATCCCATGGTCAATGCCGGACTCGGATTCGCCACAGCCATGGTCGGCGATATTACGATCAAAGACATCGAGTCCGTGACCTTGGGCGTCGGCAATATTTCACAGGATGGACAGCAGCCGAACATGGAACTCGCCAAGGGAATCGCCGTCGTGCGGTTGTCCAAGGACCTGGACGGCGAGGAAGTCGTCAAGAAATTCCCGATGCTGATTAAGGCGGAACACGGCGGAAAGTCCTACTACAAGATGCCCGGCGACAAACTGGGTGTGTGGTTCGTCGACGGGAAAACAATTGTCTTCGGGATTCAAGGTTTTGACGCGTTGGAAAAGGCGATCGATTCGGGTGGGAGTCAGTCGCGGTTTGCGCGCTTCGACATGATCGATCCCGATGACCAAGTTGTGTTTGCCATTGCCCCCGAGAATCCTGCACTCAGCAAGAACGCCTTTACCAAGGCTCCGGACCCAAAACTTGAGCCGTTAATCAAGCTGATGAATGAATTCGCCAGCGGCATGGCGATGGGCTTCAAGCTGTCGGACGGTGTCGGACTTTCGGGCAGCATGCAGTGCAAGAATTCCGATGGCGCGAATCAGATCAAAGACGAATTGGAAAGAATCCGCACGGAGATCAACCAAGAAATTGATCGAAAGGGCGCGATCGGTGGATTCGCGGCGCAGACTGCACTTGGGAAGAAGGTTATCGAAGCCATTCAGGTGAGTACGGACGGGACGACGGTTTCCGTCAAGGCCGAGATTACGGCGGCACAGATCACAGAGATGAAGGACTCGTTGCCTAAGGGCGGAGGATTCAATCCAGGCGGCGGCGGCCCACCGGCTTTCGTCGATGGTGGCGAGAATCCACCTCCACGAAATCTTGGAAACCCAATTGCCAACGCTCGCATGGCAGCTCAAATGATTTCCTCGAAGAACAATCTCAAACAGATCATGCTGGCCATGCACAATTATCACGACACGCACGGGCAGTTTCCGGACGCATATTCCAAGAGCCCCGACGGCAAGCCACTGCTCAGTTGGAGAGTGCATCTGTTGCCGTATCTCGACGAGGGTAATTTGTACAAGCGATTCAAATTGGATGAGCCCTGGGACAGTCCCAACAACCGACCGCTGTTGAGTCAAATGCCCACCGTGTTCCATTCCCCCTGGGGAGGTCGACCTCGCGGCAACAAGAGCGGGTACAAGTTGATCACCGGCCCCGGCACGATGTTTCAAGACGGCAAGCAGGCTAGATTGCGCGACATTACCGACGGGACCAGCAACACTGCAGCCGTCCTTGAAGTCCATGTGCCGCTGGAGGCCGAGTGGACCAAGCCGGGCACGGACTTCAAATACACCGGCCCCAACACGCATGTCGCCGGCTCACTGCATTGGAATGGGATCTTCCTGTTTGGGCTGGCCGATGGATCAGTGCGCGGAATCCATCATCAAGATACCACCGGTGCCATCAAACAAATCTTGACCCAGAGTGGTGGTGAAGTCATTGACTGGAACGAGATTCGCGCCAGATAGAACTCGTCCTGCAAGTTTTTGCGATCAACGGGCCGCCGCGTCGAAAGAGACGGCGGCCCGTTTTCGTTGTTCAGCCCGGCAGATCAACACGAACTATTCATTGCGGCGGCGGCGGGCCTGTTTCTTGGCTCGATCGTAAACATGGCTGGTTGCCGGAGTTGCGGGTAACACGTCGGGACCAATGGTTGGCGAGTCCGGAACCGAGATCGCAACGTCTCGCTTTCGACGGCGAGTGAAGCGCCATTGTGGGATCCAACTGCGATTTTCGGCATTCGAAACTGTCCCGGACTCGGTCGCGGGCCGCGCAATGCGACTCCACAACGCGAGTCGGCGGCCGGCGATTTCCGTCAGCAACAACAGGATCGCCAAGACAGCCAGCCAAGACAGCAAGGCGACGTGACGCGGGGCTCGCGGCGGTTCTCGAAGGATTTCCAGTATGCCCGATCGAACCGTGCCACCGGTGATCTCGGCCAACTCGTCGAGCGTCTTGCGACCGCTCGGTAACTCGTGACGCGGGGCGAACTCGGGCGAGTACGGCAGCGTGAGCGCCGGGCCTCGCGTGATTTGTCCGTCGGCATTGCGGACCAACGTGCGGTACGTCCCCGTGCGGTCGAGCGTAAAACGGCCCTGCAACGTATGCGTGTCCACCCACACCATTTCCGGTTCCTGCCGTGATTCCGGCTCAGCTCCCGGCGGCACGATGATCAGCTTCGGTGGCGACGTTTCACCGCGATCCATCAAGTCCGGATTCATTTCGATCGTCACAACCGCGTCCTGGCCGTCTCGTTTGACGTCCACGTACGCCCGCTGCGGAGCTTCGCCGCCGACCAGCCACCTCGCGTGCGCGACGAGAAACTCAGCGTAGCCGTTCCAGCGTCCGAACTGCCCGGTGTACTCACCATCGACTTCCAGCGTCATGGCGGCGACTCGACCGAGACCGCGATACCAAAACGCGGACCACGGCGCATCGTATTCGTCATCCGACAACACGCCGACCGACGCCTGCGGTCGCGGGTACGTCAGGTTGTAGCCGCCGACTCGCGGAAACGGGCCTTCGTCGAAGTCCGCCAGCAACCGAGCTTCGCTGCGACGCAGTCGTCCGGCGATGCCGCCGGGCTGCGTCTTTTCATCGGCGGTGACGAACGAACTGCGAGCGACGCTCATCGTGTCTTCCGTGAACAGCCGCGGCAGTTCCTTGGCATCGCGAGTAAACATCGCATTGCCGCCGCCGAGTTTTGCGATGTCTTTCAATAACGCGGCGTGCTGGTCGTCTTCGCTGCCGAGTCCGATGACGCTGACCGTGATGTGGTTTTCTGCGAACTTCTTCAGCAGCGCTTGATATTCCCCAGGCTGTTCACTGTCTCCGGCATCGGAAAACAGAATGATGTGCTTTGTGGTTTGGTCCGCCTTGGCGAGTTGTTGGCCGGCGGCAACCAGAGCGTTGTACACGTAGATTCCGCCTCCCTCGCTCTTGATGTCCCTGACCTTCCGGACGATCGCGTCCTTGTTCGTGATCCGCGTTAGTCCCTGAATTTCATGAGCTTCCGTATCGACCACCAACACGGCCACGCTGTCACCCGGCGACAGCAGCTTGACGCATTCCGCGGTGCCGAGATTCGCCAGGTCCATTTTGGTCAGGCCGCCATCAACCGGTTGCCGCATACTGCCCGATCGATCCAACGCAATCGCAATCGCCACGCGCATCTTGCGATGCTCTTCCCGCATCTCCATCGACACGGGCAGCACGTCGTCCAGCGGGCTCTTGAAATATCCGCCCGATCCAAAACTGCGTTCGCCGCCGGTCAACATCAGTCCGCCGCCCAGGTCTTCGACGAACTGCCGCAAGCGTTCCATTTTTACTCGGCCCAACGTGCCGGCCGGTACGTTTTCGAGGATCACCGCGCGGTACGGATCGAGCGCATCCTGAGTCATGGGATGTTCCGCGGCGACCGCCACGTCCACGGGAATGCGCCCCGCTTTCATGGCTCGCACGAGATTGTCTTCCGCGCCGTCGTGATTGAGCACCAGCAACTTCGGACCCGCATCGACGCGCAGCACACCCGCGCCCACGTTGTTTTCTTCCAGTGGATCGCCGAGTACGTCGAGTTTCACGGTGTATTTGTAGAACCCGGGCTTCTCGGGCTGGTCGCGGAACAACAGTTGGTTTTGACCGGCGAGTAATTGCGTGTCCTGCGTCGCCAAGTCCTCGCCGTCTCGAAAGAGCCGCACTTTGGCGGGCGTGTCCTGATCGGCGGAAATCACGACTTCAAACTGAAACTGCTCGCCGGGACCAACCGTCTCGGGAAGCTGCAGCGAATCCACGGCGGCGTCGCCGACGCGGAGGCGTTCGAAGTGACGGAAATCGATCGGCACGCGTTGTTCGCGCGCTCGACGCGCCGCGCTCAACGGCGACGCCCCGTTGTATTCGCCGTCGCTCAAGACCAGTACGCGAGCCGGTCGGTCGGGGTCGACGTAATTGAGTCCGGTCAGGATGGCGTCGTTGAGATCGCTGCCGTCCGCCGACACGGGGTGCTTGAATTGGTCCAGCGTGGTTTGGGTCGAAAGTGAGTACTCCAATGCGGAGTCGCTGCCGAAGCCGACCACTGCCAATCGATCGCCGGTGCCTCGATTGTTTTCCAGATTGGCGATCAACTCTTGAATGCGAGCGTCCGCACCGTCCGGCATGGACCGCGAGCGATCCGCGATTACGATGATGTCGAGTCCCCGACCGCCAATGTTGATCGACGGCCCACTCAACGCGAACAGCAACAGACCGACGATCACCAATCTCAGCCAGTTGGTGACACCGGTCGTCGCACCCCATTGCCGATACGCGAAACCGATGGGAATCGCCAGAAGCAACAGCTCCGGATACCGCAACTCGGGCAACCAGCTGAGCATGCCGTCATTCCAAAACGGGAAAACCGACGTCGGTCTTGTTGTCGGGGTCGGCGTTGTAATTGATCGTGATTTCTTCGCCTTCGCGAATGTCTCGAATTGCTGAATAGGCCTTGGATTGCTGGCCGACGTCGAGATATTGCGCGTTGGGTTGATAGCTGTGGTTGTAGAGCGAGCCGTAACCCAACGCTAACCCATACGTGCCCTTGCCCCATTCGAAGCAATAGTCCGCGAGAAACGTGTCGTCGATTTCAACGATTGGCACGATCAACATCGGCACGCGTTCGACGACCGTTCCTTCGGGAATGTCGCGTCGCGCGAATACGCCGCGACCCTTACCCGCGATCTTCTTGACTTCGATCCAATCGGATTGTTGAAACGCCATTCTTGTCTACGAGTCCCATCGTTGTTGACGCGATACCGGTCATTTCGATAGGTCGTTTAACCGTCAGCCGAAGGCGTACGCGTTTCGAAACCCACGGCACGCGTACGCCTTCGGCTGGCGGTTAAACGACCTATTTCCGAGCAATTTCACGACAAACTTGTCATCTGCCGCTCGCCTTGGCCGTCGATAGCAGGTCATGAAATTCGGCAAACAGGTAATGGCTGTCGTGCGGGCCGGCGGAGGCTTCCGGGTGGTACTGCACTCCGAAGGCGGGAATTTCGCGATGCCGAATGCCCTCGACCGTGTTGTCGTTGAGGTTGAGGTGCGTGACTTCGACGTGGCTTCCGAGCGAATCGGCACCCAAGGCAAAACCGTGATTCTGCGTGGTGATTTCGACCTTGCCGGTGCGTTGGTTGAGCACCGGTTGGTTGGCTCCGCGATGCCCGAATTTCAACTTGTAGATTTCGCCATCAAGTGCCAGCCCCAGCAACTGCTGGCCGAGACAGATGCCGAAGATCGGAGTCTTGCCGAGCAACTGTCGGATCGTGGTGATCGCATAATCGAGCGGTCGCGGATCGCCGGGGCCGTTCGAGAGGAACACGCCGTCGGGCGCGAGCGAGAGGACGTCCTCGGCGGTCGCCGTACCAGGAACCACGGTGACCCGGCAGCCCATCTGGCTCAAGTGCCGCGGAATATTCCACTTCATGCCGTAGTCGATCGCGACCACGTGCGGATGCGATTCCGTCTTGAAATCGTAGACGCGGCCGAGATCGGCTGGTGCTCCGAGTTCCGAGAGTCCCTCGTTCCAGTCGGAATTTGACTCGGGAATGACGCCCCGCACCAAGTCCAGCCCCACCAGGTCCGGGCTTTTCTGGGCTTTGGCGATCAGTGATGCGTCGTCCAAATCCGTGCTCGAGAGGACTCCCGTCATCGCGCCATGGATACGGATGCGTTTCACCAGCGAGCGGGTGTCGATTCCTTCCAGTCCCACAATGCCGGCGGTTTCGAGATACGAATGCAGTGGTTGAGTCGATCGATAATTGCTGGGTTGGCGACACAGTTCGCGAACGATGAAGCCCCGGAGCGACAGCCCGCGACTTTCGACGTCTTCGGGATTGATGCCGTAGTTCCCCATGAGCGGATACGTCATCGTCACGATTTGGCCGGAGTACGAAGGGTCCGTGAGGATTTCCTGGTAACCAGTCATGCTGGTATTGAAGACGACCTCACCAAATACCTCGCCGTCGGCTCCAAAGGCCGTGCCGGTGTAGATGGTGCCGTCCGAAAGCGCGAGCTTGGCGATGCGAGTCATGGGCCTGATGGGGTTGCAGTGTGGGTTGCGGTGGAGGGCGAGTACTTAGCAAACCGCAGATGGGAAATGAAGCGACGCCGTTAGCACATTGGATTTGTGACGGAGCGAGAATCAGTGTCCCTGACTTCCAGTTTTTTTTGTCGATCAATCCCAAGTCAGCTCTTAGGTTTGGCCAATTCGTCTGGATCAATGCCAAGTTGACGAAGGGATTCGAAGAGACGTTCACGTTCCATGCGTTGTTGTTCGATGACCAACTCCTTCTGTTTGATCACAGCATCCTTCTTCCGGCTTTCCTCTATCGTCTGTTCGATCACAGCATCCTTTTTCCGACTTTCCTCTTTCGTCTGTTCGATCACAGCATCCTTTTTCCGACTTTCCTCCTTCGTCTGTTCGATCACCACTTCCTTCTCGCGCACTTCCTCGACTGCTCGGTCTCTCGCGACAAACACTTCGTCGATGCCGACGAATGCCTCGCCGTTTGGGGCGAAGATTTCGATCGAGTCGTCCGTGACTTCGAAGCGAAGTTTCAGCAGTGGGCTGACCCAGGGCTTGCTCGTGTCGATTGGCGTGAGGCCGAAACCGCGTCTCAGCCAGCCTTCAAACGCGTTGCCGTGTGGGTCGTAGATGTAGTACTCCTCCACGCCGTAACGATCATAAAACTTCCGCTTTTCGATCATTGCGGCGGCCGTGTTTCCGGGTGAGAGAATCTCGAACACGACTTGTGGCGGGATGTCATCTTCTTCCCATTGACGGTACGAACCGCGATGCCCCTTCGGTCGCCCCAACACGACCATGGTGTCCGGAGCAGCACGAATCTTCGACTGGTTTTCAACGGGATACCACAGCAGGTCGCCCGCAACGAACACGTTGGGGTCGTTGACAAACACGTGATCGATGCCCCACTTGATCCGTGAAATCCAAGCGAATTGCTCGGTATTGTCTGACATGGGCAACCCGTCGGATTCGGGATAAACGACCCGTTCTTGTACGAGCGGTGGCAGCGTTGACATCCGGCGTGCTCCAGGCTGTGGATAAGACCGCTTGAATTTGGCCAACGACAAACTCCGAGGTCTTGATGTTATCAGTCGCCTCAAATTCCGGCCAAGATGCGCTGACGCGGCGCTGTGGTCGACTTCGCACACGTAGAAACACACGGATCAGTCAGGTTGGACATGAGTGCTCTGCGTTTCGTTGACAACCAAGCGGGGCTGCGTCGGTTAATCGCTAATTTTAGCCGCCGCGGCGTTGCGAAAACGGGCTCTTCTTGTTGATCGGCACGTAGTCAGTCTTGGGAACGGCGTTCGCGGAAAGATTCGGCTTGGCGAGCGTGGCCCGTGCCGGCTCCTTCGTCGTCTTTTCCTGGGCGTGACGTTTCGCGTCGGCATCGTGTTTTTTCTGTGCCACCCGACGTTCACGGTCCTTTTTCTTCTGCTCTTTCTTATTCGCCATCCTGCAATCCTCCAGCTTTGCGTGTTCGCTCAATGTGATTGACCGTGTCATTCGCGGGATTCTACAGGAGCGTCATCGACGTCGAAAGAAAGGTGACCGCCGACAAATTGGCCCATCTGACGCTCCGAGAGCACGCAGGTCGGAACCTCACGCGGACTCGTCCGGCGTGCGAATGAAATGTCCACTTTTCCCGCCCGACTTCTCGACCAGATGAATTGGCCCGATTTCCATTGCTCGATCGATCGCCTTGCACATGTCGTAAATGGTGAGCGCGGCGATGCTCACTGCCGTCAAGGCTTCCATTTCCACACCCGTCTTGCCGCTCACGCTCACCGTCGACTCGATGCGAATCGTCCGCTCGTCGAGTATCTCGAACGCGATTGCGGCCTTGTTCAATGCCAGTGGATGACACAGCGGAATCAAGTCCGACGTGCGTTTGCTGGCCATGATGCCGGCCAATCGAGCCACTTCAAACACGTCGCCTTTGGCCAGCTTGCGATCCTGAATCAGTTGCAATGTCTCGGGCCGCATCACCACATGCCCGGCGGCACGCGCGATCCGCGACGTGACGTCTTTATCGCCCACGTCCACCATCCGGCTGGCCCCGGAATCGTCGAAGTGTGTCAGCGGCATGCGTGAACCTGCTTTCTCGGAACTTCTACTGATACTGAGCGATCAAACCGTCAAAAGTCGGTCGCGGTGATGGATTCGACGACGGCCCGACCGTCGGTCGTTTGGTAATCGGTCAGCCGCATGCGAGCGTTTTCCGCCCACGGGCCGCGACTGTCAAACTTCAGATACGATTCCCAATACTCGATCGCTTCGTCCACTCGCCCGAGCAAATGCAGCACGTCCGCCTTGTGCCAGTGTGCGTCCGGGAAGTCCGGGTGCAATTGCAGAGCGACGTCGAACGTGTTCACCGCAATATCCAGCTCACCGAGTTCTACATGCAGGCAACCGATCTGTGTCCAGGCCTCGACGTAATACCGGTCGATTTCGACGGTGCTGTAGAAGCGCTCGAGCGCCCCGGCGACGTTGCCGAGGCGATACAGCGTTTCCGCCAAGTGGAAGGACGCGTCCGGATCGCCGGGGAATTCCATCAAACTCATGCGAAACGCTTGCACGGCGGCGTCGAGACGTCCTTCCGACGCCAGTCGACTCCCGCGATCGAACCAGTCATCGGCACCGAGCGATTCGCCAAACACCCGGTCCGGCTCCAGTTGCGAAGGCGCCGCGTCCGGGAAGCGAACCACGTCGGCTTCAAGCAACTCGTCGTCCGCCGCATCCCCATCCGCTTCGTCGAAGTCCAGCAGTCTCTGCCCAGTTGCAGCCTGCAACAAACCGAATCCATCGCGATAGATCACGTGCGAGTCACGTTCCAGTAATTCCAACTGAGCCAGCGGACGCGCCACGTTGCCAACAAACGATTCGAGCTTTCGCAAGCTGGATTCAATCTCCGTGCGCGCGACTCCCGCCGCCAATAACTCGGACAACCGCCGGGCGCTGGTGACTTCCTGAAAGTCGAAGTACGGCAACCGATGCACTTTTCGGACGGGCCGAATCAGGCCCACACGTTCCCAGGATCGGATGGTCGAGACCGGTACGTCGAGCAGCTTGCTCAGCATCGCCGGTGTGTAGTTGCGATGGACTTCCCGACGCTGTTCATCCAGCCCAAGCAATTGCAGCCAGTCCGATTCGTTCACGATCTGAATCGCCGCGCCCTCCTGTTGACGAAGCTGAGTATGCCGAAGCTTCTGCGAGGGTTGTCCATCGGGGTCGAGCGGCCAGCCTTCTTCTCCGACAACAAGCATCGTGGTCTGACGGCTGACATGCTGCGAAGGCGTGCCGCCGTGCCGCTCCACGAACTCGTATGCTTGACGATGCGTCATCGAAGCCAGCGTCCCCGTGAAGGCCACTCGTTCCCCCTGCAGGCACGGGGAACTCGCCAATCGGGTATGCAAATCGGGTATTTGAATGGAGTCGAAAGTCACGTCGAACGGGGTTTCGCGAGGGGGAATCGACCGTGTTTGAATCGAGGATTGCGGAGTTTTCACGCTCCGGCGACACCTTACCGCCCCCTTCCGACAATGGGTAGCTTTTGAAAATACCCACTACTATCCTCCGTCGCGTCGAGGCGATCGCCCCCACGCGGCACGGCGATCCGCCGCCATCAACCGACCACGCTCCGCCGCGAACGGCACATTCACAAGGACACGGCTCCCCAATGTCATCCCTCTCAACCAGCGACGTCGACATCTGGAACGCGATCAAGAAGGAAGAAGTCCGACAAGTCGATGGGCTGGAGTTGATTGCGTCCGAGAACTACACGAGCGCCGCTGTCATGGAAGCGGTCGGCACGGTGCTGACCAATAAGTACGCAGAAGGCTATCCCGGCCGTCGCTATTACGGGGGCTGCGAGTTCGCCGACGAAATCGAGAATCTGGCACGGGACCGAGTTTGCCAGTTGTTCGGCGCGGAACACGCCAACGTCCAACCGCACGCGGGTTCACAAGCCAACATGTCGGTGTATCTCACCGTGTTGAAGCCGGGCGATACATACCTGGCGATGGATCTGTCGCACGGTGGTCACTTGACGCACGGCATGCACCTCAACTTTTCCGGGCAACTTTACAATCCCATCCATTACGGCGTCCGTGAATCCGACCATCGCATCGACTTCGACCAAGTCGCCTCGCTGGCTCGCGAGCACAAGCCGAAGATGATTGTCGCCGGAGCCAGCGCATATCCCCGCGAGATCGATCACGGCAAGTTCGCGGAGATTGCTCGGGAGGTTGGTGCCACGCTTATGGTCGACATGGCACATTACGCGGGACTGGTCGCGGCCGGCATCCATCATAATCCGGTCGAAGTGGCGGACTACGTGACGTCGACGTCACACAAAACACTTCGCGGACCGCGATCGGGGTTCGTTCTGTGTCGCAAGGAGTTCGCGACGGCATTGAATCGCACGGTGTTTCCTGGCATGCAAGGAGGACCGTTGGTGCATGTCATCGCCGGCAAGGCCGTGTGCTTCAAAGAGGCGTTGCAGCCATCGTTCAAAGACTATGCCCGGCAAATCGTCACCAACGCCAAAACGCTTGCCGAAACCCTCGTGGCCGGCGGAATTCGTTTAGCCAGCGGCGGCACGGACAATCATTTAATGTTGGCCGACGTGACGGCGATCGATTTGACGGGCAAGATCGCCGAAACCGCATTGGATCAAGCGGGCATCACGGTCAACATGAATATGATCCCGTTCGACAAACGTCGTCCGTTGGACCCCAGCGGCATCCGCATCGGAACTGCGGCACTGACGACTCGCGGGATGAAAGAGGACGACATGAAGTTGGTCGGCGCTTGGATTCTGGAAGTCTTGAAAGCTGCGGACGATGCCTCAGTGATCGCCCGCGTACGAGCCGAAATTCAAGAATTCGCCAGACAGTTTCCGGTTCCGGGCATCGGCTAAGGGCCAAAACAACTTGGGAACGGCCGATCAATTGCAGTGGCAGTTTGGTGTAGCCGAAGTCGCCGGACTTCCAGTATTGAAGCCAAAGTCTGGCGACTTCGGCTACGACAGTTGTCCTTCGCGGCGGTGCTGGCCTGCATGGCGTATGTGGATTTGAACCCCGTGCGAGCCCGGCTGGCCGAGACGCCCGAAACCAGCGAGTTCACGTTGGGCATCCGAGCGGTTCGTTCAGCAAGTGACGAAACCACCAACAAGAGCGAGCCTGCGACATCCACGAGAAGCGATGCTCCAGGGGGTGCGGGGCA
>JAQBZS010001150.1 GCA_027622115.1 Planctomycetota bacterium
TCGAAAATGCCAGTATTTGGCGCGGCGAGAATATATCTCGACCGGCGACGGCTCCGGTCCGAATCCGCCGGATGGCCTTACCGCCGCGCAGGACGTGTCCAATCTGTTTGGAGCCGTGTTGCGGATCGACGTCAACGGGAAGTCGGGCGATCGCAACTACGGCATTCCCGACGACAATCCGTTCGTGAACCTGGACGGTGCTCGGCCCGAGATCTGGGCGTATGGATTGCGGAATCCGTGGAAGTTCGGCGTGGACTCGAAGTCGGGCGAGATCTTCGCGGCTGACAACGGCTGGGAATCGTGGGAGATGGTGCATCGGATCGTTCGCGGCGGGAACTGCGGCTGGCCGATCATGGAAGGCCGGGCGGTGTTGCGGAGCGAAGTCAAACGCGGCCCGACATCGATTCGACCGCCGGTCAAGGACCATCCCCACAGCGAAGCCAACTCGGTCATCGGCGGTCCGGTTTATCGCGGCAGGAAGCTCAAAGAACTCGACGGCACGTTCGTCTATGGCGACTACATCACGGGCACGATCTGGGGCCTGAAGTCCGACGGCGACGCGTCATATTCGCACTCGACATTGGTGGATACCGACCAACGCATCACCGCGTTCGCCGAAGGGAGCCAGGGCGAATTGTTTGTGTTGGACTACGACTTTACCGGCCAAATCTACGAATTGCTGCCGTCCGGTCTCACCGACACCTCCGCCGATTTCCCGCGACGACTCAGCCGGACCGGCCTGTTCGTCTCCGAGAAGTCCGGCGCGTTTGCGGCGTCCGGGAATCTCGAACCCGCGGCCGGTGTCGTGGACTTTGACGTGATCGTGAAGCGGTGGATGGACGACGCCGTCGCCGATCGATTCGTGGCGATACCGGGCAACGGTGTGGTGACGTTGTCGACGGACTCGTCGAAGCCGGCCGCATATCCCAACGGCACGGTGTTCGTGAAACACATCCGCATGCCGCAGGACGGGGCGGCATCGATTCGACTTGAAACGCAGCTCCTGCATCTCGACCACGGGCAATGGCATCCGCACAGTTATCTCTGGAACGAAGCCGGTACCGACGCGGAACTGGTGGACCCCATTGGAGCCGCTCGCCCACTGAGATTCAAACGCGATGGTGAAATCGTGGAACGCACCTGGCATGCAAGCGCCGTCAACGAATGTCGTTTGTGCCACAACGCCGGATCGGGGTTCGTGCTGGGATTTGTGCCGAACCAGTTGAACCACGACACATCGCACCCGCAGCACGACAACCTGTTGGCCGTGCTCGCTTCGCGCGGCGTGACCTCAACCACACCTGCGGTCGCCGACGATCATGCCGCCCGGTTGGTGGATCCGTTCGAGACTTCAAACGACTTGAACGATCGAGCCCGCTCGTATCTGCACGCCAATTGCAGCATGTGCCACCATCCGGGCGGTAATGCCATCGTGTCGTTCTATCTTCGCCGCGACCTTCCGTTCGACCAATTGCGGACGAATAAGGGCACGGGCATCGGCACGTTCGGTCAACGCAACGCCAAGCTCGTCGTACCCGGCGACCCATACCGTTCCGTGCTGATGTATCGCATGTCGAAGTTGGGGTACTCGCGGATGCCGTACATCGGCTCGCGCGTCATCGATGGTCGGGGCGTGGCACTGATTCACGACTGGATTCGCTCGCTGACCGGCGAACGCGGGAAACTCGACTCGGCCCCACTCCATAAAGACAGCCAAGAAGCGATTTCGTTACGCGAGTTATCAAAGGCGTCCGGCAGCCGACAGCAACGAGACGCCGCAATCCGCAAGTTGACCGAGTCCACCGAAGGCTCGCTGGCTCTCGTCACGCGAATGCACGCTTTGCACCCCGGAATTCCAGAGCAGGCGTTTAGCGAAGCCGATCGTCAATCGGCCATTCAAATCGGCTATCAAGCCAATCGCAGCGACATTCGCGGCCTGTTCGAGACATTCATTCCGGAATCAAAGCGCCGAGCCACGTTGGGGCCGAACATCAAACCGGAAACGATTCTGTCGCTCACGGGCGACGCGGATCGCGGCCGGTTGATCTTCTTCAGCGACGGTGCCCGTTGCCGCATCTGCCACGACGTAAACGACGCCTCCAAGTCAACCGGCACCACCTTGGCTGAGATCGCCAGGAAGTACCCGCGTCGCTCGGAATTGCTGCAACATGTTTTGCAGCCGTCACTGAAGGTCGACGACAAGTACGCAACTTACGTCGTGATCACCACGAAAGGCCGCATCCATACGGGGCTGCTTGCGAGTCGAACAGAAACGGAAGTCGTCCTAAGGCTTGCCAGCGAAAAGCGGCTGGTCAGCATCGCGATGACCGACATCGATGAGATGACCAGGAGTCCGATTTCGTTGATGCCGGAGCGCATCTTGATGGACCTCACCGCCCAGGAAGCAGCCGACTTACTGCAATTCATTCAGTCGGTGCCGCCATCGAAGTCATGACTAATTCTCGCACAGTTTGATTGTTTGGGTAGCCGGACTCGTGAGAGTTCGGCAGGACTGAATAATGTTGATTTCCGAACACGGGCATGTCTGAAGGCAATTGAAGGATTGGTTCTCATGAACGATTCGAGCCTTCACTTAGTTCGAGTTTGTCACTTTCCAGGGTCGGGTTTACGTCTTTCAGATTTGGCGGACGCTCGACGTGGAATTC
>JAQBZS010001151.1 GCA_027622115.1 Planctomycetota bacterium
GAACCCGGTGTTAGTCGCGAGCGCCACTAAAACCGCTTGCGAAGCACACACCCCCAAAATCGCCGCATAAACCATCGAATGGGCCGATTTCACCCCCGCAATCGACTCTGTCCGACTGGTGCTTGTGAAACGCCGCCCCCAATTAACTAATCCAGTCCAAAAAGTCGTTTCGCATTCGCCGTACAGATCGTCGCCATTTCCTCGAAGCTGAGCCCTTGCGCTTCCGCCAAACATGCACCGGTCTCCACGACGAAGCTCGGTTCGTTGCGTTTGACTTTCGCTTTTCGTTGTTTGTGTGGCACCAAATACGGAGCATCCGTCTCGACCAACAGCCGATCGCGCGGAATCAAAGCTGCGGTTTCCCGCAATTCTTGGTTCTTGCGATACGTCAGCATTCCGGAAAACGAAATATGCAGTCCCAGGTCCAAACACTCACGAGCCGTCTGGGTGCTCCCGCAAAACGAATGCATCACTCCACGAAAGGGTCCACCAAGCGTCCGTAACTGTGAAACGACATCCGCTTCAGCATCTCGGCAATGTACAACGAACGGCAGTTCCAACTCTTGCGCAAGTTGGACGTGCCGCGTGAAAAAATCGGCTTGAATATCAAGGGGCGCGAAGTCCCAGTATCGATCCAGTCCCGTTTCCCCAATCGCGACGACTTTGGGTTGCCGAGCCAAAGTTTCGATTTCGGCCCAATCCATGGGGCTCGCTTCCGCCGCGTAATTCGGCTGGATTCCAACGACTGCGAACACCGACGGATACTCATTCGCGAGGGCCACTGCGGCTTGACTGGTTCGCAACGTGATTCCAATCGTGAGAATTGATTCCACACCAGCGTCGGCAGCGCGCTGAACCGTTTCGGCACGATCGGGGTCGAACGCTTGTTCGTCGAGATGAGCGTGGGTATCAATCAGCATGTGTTCGGTCGATGCCTCTGTAGATTAGCCGTACGGGCGATAGCCCAATGGCCCAGAGTTGTGAGCCGTTGGCCGTAAGGCTTCGGGCACAGCTCGGTGCCCGGTCGCTTACGCGTCACGGCTCACCCGCACCAGTTTTCCCCGTTCAACCGGAACTGTGGCTAGCGCCAAAACGGCTGATGAATATCCAGGCTAGCCCCGACCGCCAACAGCTCGCTGTTTGGCAATACCTTCCAGCGACTGAAGAATGCCGGTTTCGGTTTCCAGAGTTGAGTTCAGCAGCCCAGACTGGTCACCGTTTCGGCTGAATGACAACTTCACCGCTTCTGCTTCCGCAACCACGTCGCGCTGATTCTCCTCAAGCAAGTTGACCAAGAAATCCAGCGCCACGAAATGCTTGTCGGTGTATTCCGTGGGGTAGGTTCCAAAATCAATCGCGTGACCGGCTGCGTCCAGTGCGTTCGCCAAGCGCGCGATATCTTCGGATTGGCGCAAGACCAACTCGGCGATCGCCTTCCGTTCCGCAGACTGGACCGTCCATGGCCAACATTCGCCAACGTATTGCAGGAAACTGCGGCCGATATCGATCAAGAGTCCATTGAGCTGATCGTTCAATTCACTCATCGTTCCACCGCGCGTGAGCACGCTTCGAAAGGTGACAGCCAATTACTGAATAATGTACTTCGCCAGGTGATAAACACGGTTGCTCAACAGATGCACGAACACACCGAGCAGCACGACCGGAGCCGTAACCATCGCCACATAAAAACCCGGCGACGAATTGAGCGGAATGTCGGCACGTCGCGCGCCTTCCGGTCGATCACCCATAAACATCGCCTTCAGAACTCGGATGTAGTAAATTAAGCTGAACACGGTATTCAGGCCGCCGACACACAGCACGACGTACATCGACCAGTGGATCGCCCCACTCTGAAACAGCGAACTGAAAATCATCAGCTTGCCGACAAACCCGCCAAACGGGGGCATGCCCACCAGGCTGAACAAGCAGATCAACATGCAAATGCAGAGAGCCGGTGTTTGGGAAGCCAGCCCGTTGTAGTCGCTGATTTCTTCGCTGTAGATTTGGTTGCGAATCAAGGCCACGATGGCGAACGCACCCAAGTTCATGAACAAGTACACGGAAAGGTAATACAGCAGCCCTTCGATGCACCGCATGGCCAACTCTTGGCGATCCGCGACTCCCTCGCCGTTCAACACGACCAACAATGCCGCGACGGCCATCAACATGTAACCGGCATGGGCGATGGTGGAATACGCCAGCAAACGCTTCACATTGGTTTGCGTGTATGCCGCCAGATTTCCAAACGTGGCTGTGATCGATGCCACGACTCCCAAGCCGATTCCAAAATACAACAGCACTTCCGACATCGCTCCCGGTGCCGGGCCGGACAATGACAAGCAGACCCGGACAAGCAAAGCGAACGCGCCGGCTTTTGAGGCAACGGACAAGTACCCGGCAACTTCCGCAGACGCGCCCTGGAAGGCATCCGGGCACCAGAAGTGGAACGGCACCAACGAGAGTTTGAATGCAATGCCCACCAGCAGCAGCATGATCCCGAGCGACACCGTGCGAACTGTGCCGTCGCTTAAGCCGCTCGTTCCCGCAGCAATTTGGTTCAAGACCACTGAAATCTGTGACAAGTCGCCGGTCCCAACGATGCCCGCCAAAAGGCTGGTGCCGTACAACATAACACCCGCCGCACCGGCCCCGTAGACGACGAATTT
>JAQBZS010001152.1 GCA_027622115.1 Planctomycetota bacterium
CGGAGGAGCTCGGTGACGGTGACCGTGAGTTCGCTCGGCATAAAGCTCGTCACCAGTGTCTTGTTTCAGGCAATGCAACGCTCCGTTGGCCATGTTCAGATACACGAGCCCGTCCTTGATCAAAGGCGACGGCACGTCCGGCGTTTTGGGATAGGTCCACAAGATGTGCGAACCATCCGCCGGCAGTGACCCGCTGCCATTCGGCTTGACCGCGAACACCGGGCCGTTTTTGGCCGTGGGAACCACGATGATCCCGGGAGCCGACGCGGGCGACGCCACGAAACGCAGCGTCGGGTGGTACTGCCGTTTTCCACCTTCATGCGGATTCAAACCTTCCAGACGCCACAGCTCCTTGCCGGTGTCCAACGCGTGAGCGATCGAGTAGTCCGCTCCGTGCGACACGATGTAGCTCAGCATGCCGTCGTCGTACAGAATCGGCGACGCATAAGAGTGCTCGTTCTCGCTATGTGCGGCGGTGACTCGATCATGCTTCCAGACTTCCTTGCCGGTGAGTGCGTCCAAGGCGGCGACCAGTGCTTCTTGAGTGGCCGCTTTGCCGTCGCCGTGAATCAATTGCAAGAAAACTCGCCCGCCGTGAACGATGGGAGTCGATGTCATTCCGAAGGCGATACGGAATTTGCCGTAGCGTTCTTGCAAGTCGATCCGCCAGACCTTTTTCCCGTCGACCGTGTAACAGGCCATCGCTCCGTCACCCATCATGACCCACACATGCTTGCCGTCGGTCGATGGCGATGGCGACGCGGAATTGCCTTCATCGGACCGCGAGATCTTATTGCCTTCGGAGACGACAGCTCGCCAAAGCTGTTTTCCGGCGGTGCTGATGCATAGCAACACCAGTTCGTTGCCGTCGACGCCCGACAAGAAAATGCGGTCGCCCCAGACCACCGGCGTGGAGCCCGCCGGAACTTCACGATCACCGGCCTGTTTCGGCAGCGGGAATTTCCAGGCGACGTTCTTGTCGGGACCGAATTCCGCAGGCAGACCGGTTTCGCTGGAAATGCCGTTACCCGAGGGACCGCGCCAACTGGGCCAGTTCTCCGCGAACGATGAAGACACAACGGCGACACAGATCAGGGCCGCCCAACACGAAGTGCGTAGAGTTCGGAACTGCATAGTGGTCCCTTAAAGCTAAGTAATTGGAGAGTCCAGCTAGCTAGTTGCCACTTTCTTTAGCCGTTTGGGCGTTAGCCCCGATTTTCCAAGCAATAAGGCGAGAACCGGGACTAACGCCCAAACGGCTAATGGGCACTGGAATCAAGGGGCTGGGATGAACGTGGCGGCCGAACTCTCACGAGTCCGGCTACCTAAAGCTCAATCTGGACGGAGCACTAGCCCTTTGCAGCGGCCAGAGCAGCGTCGTAGTTGGGATGCTCGGCGATTTCGCCGACGTATTCGGCATGGGTAATCGTGTCCTGACCGTTCACGACGAAAACCGCGCGACACGTGACGCGATTGAGCGGACCGCCCTTGATCAAGACTCCGTAGGACTCGCCGAAGCCCGTGCATTGATGCGCGGACAGAGTCTTCACGGCTTCGATGCCTTCAGCTCCGCAGAAGCGACCTTGTGCGAAGGGCAGGTCCATGCTGACGACCAAGATCTCGGTGTTTGCCAGTCCGGCGGCGGCTTCGTTGAACTTCTTCGTTTCCGCGTGGCACACGGGTGTATCGAGCGACGGAACGACTACGAGGATGCGGGTCTTGCCGGCACTGGTGGCGAGCGTGACTTCAGACAGGTCATTGGCTTGCAATTTGAAATCCGGGGCTTTGTCACCCGCCTTGAGTTCCGGGCCGACCAAATCCACAGGTCCGCCCTTCAACGTCACAGCTCCGGTACGTACATCCGCCATCAGTCATTCTCCTTCAAAGGGGTCGTCCTCACGATGGTTTTTATTTCGCGTGATTCGCTTTTGGGGCCGTTCGCAAGGAAATCGAACGTGCAGGTGCAACATCGACTTGCACAAAATCGTCAGAGTGCCCGCTTCAACCGGCGAGCGGGCTGAGTATGTTGCAGAGGTCACGGATCAGACGCAAGCGACGCCGGGACCATGATCGACCGACGAACTCAGTTCGATCCCTGCAATCGCTCTGCCAGACTCACGGCGGTCTGTTCGTTCAGGCACACGGGATTCACCACGAGGATTCCCAGTGACAACTTGCCGTGCCCGACGTAGACCGGTGGATTGCCGTTTCGTAGGCGTCGGCAGACCTCGAGCGCCGATCGCCCGAGTCGCTGCTCATCGACGGTGATTTCCAGCGTGGGCCAGCGATCGGATGTCGCTGGGTTCATGACGTGGGCCGACACCGCACATTCCACAAGCGACTTCGCGATTTCGGTCAGCATGCCGCGGAAACGCTCGTTGTCGGCGTCGTAACTGCCCGACACGAACAAGTCCAAAGCCGTCAACAGGGCCACGATCTCTTCCTTGGAGACTTTGAGGGCTCGCCCGATCCCGTGCCGCGGAATGCCCTGCAGCTTCGAGCGATCGATCAATTCGGCGGGCGGATCCCACAGCTCAAAGTGGTCGTCCATGTCGAGCATTTGCAACGCGGCCGACGAGATCAGCTCGCGGCAACCGCACAGAATGCCGGTTGATTGCGGGCCTCGGATGCCCTTGCCGCCGCTGAAACCCACGAGGTCCGCTC
>JAQBZS010000029.1 GCA_027622115.1 Planctomycetota bacterium
ATCCATTCGACAAAAGAAGTGGAAGTGAGTTTGGAGACTTCAGAGGGCCAACGGATCCAGCTTCACTTCCTGCCGCCGTATTGTCCTGACCACAACAAGATCGAACGAGTCTGGCGAGACCTGCATGACAACGTGACTCGCAATCACCAGTGCCGGGACATGAAATCACTGATGTACGACGTCCGTTATTGGATCAGGAAACGAAATCGTAACGTGTTGAAAACGCTTGCTGTATAGACTCAAACCGCTGTCCGCGAATCGGGCTCAGCTATTTAGCTTTGCATCGAGCTTTTCGCGCGTGCGGCGTTCAGTGAATCCCACGAGCGACATCAGCTCGGCGTGCTCATCTGCTGGCAGAAAGTCTTTGCGTTCGCCAAGCGTTCGCATCCGGCTGTTCAGCGTGTCGTCCAATTCGTATTCGGCGATGCGACGCAATGATCCCACACATAAGCCGAGCGCCGTTGCCAACTCGGGCTCGCTACGGACGACATCAGAAACGGGGATGCTTGACATTTGGATTCGCTCCGAACCGATTCACGTGAGCATCAAGAATAACAGAAACACGCAGGGAGAGTCGAAAGGCGGGTTTGAATGCCAGGGTAATTTGCCGCCGCAGAAGCACTGGCAAAGGAAAGCAAAAAAGGGATTCGCTGGTCCTTAGCTCAATCCCAGCGCTCGTTTCACGTGGTCATCAACTTTGCTCATCAACATCTGGCTCGTATCCGAAACGATCAAGGCCGGACGGCGGACAGTCCGCGTTGCGTCGAGATACGGCACATCGACCATCACGATGTCGCCGCGAGTGACCGTGCCATTACTCATCGTCGTAGACGCTCATGGCAGGATCATTCCAGTCGTCGGACATCACCTCGGCCATCTGCCGCTGCATGGTGCCCGGATGCCAGTCATCAAGCAGGTCTCGCTCGTGAGTTTCGTAAACCCGCCGCGGCACAACGAAGCAATCACGACCATCAACCACAATCGCTACGGTGCGGCCCGCATCCAATAACTGAAGCTGTTCCGAATTCAGTTGCATGGCACCTGTCCAAAGAGACCCAACACGAAACCCGTTCTTCGATTGTAGCTCTGGGAGTCCCGGCGCGAATCGAAAACGATCAGAAAGCTGCTTCAGCACCGATGGCGAGTCGCTTCCGCAGTTCAGCCACGCGTTCCGAGTCGCTCGTCATCGCCTGCGGGCCTCTTCACGAGAGCCATCGCCGTCGTGTCCTCGACGTCCTCATGCCTGTCGGGAGTGCCAGATTCCACACCGATGGAACGACATCGTCGGCAATCGCGAGAAACAATATCCGCTCGGGACTGACTCGTTTCAGGATTGTCCGGTACAGCGCGAATTGCCCCAGTGCCTGCTCCAAATCCGCCAGTCGCGATGGCCCGCCAAACGTCTTGACTTCAACCACAATGCTGCGGCCTGACTTTTCTGCAGCAGCTTTTCGGCGGCCAGATCCGCGAAGACATTTGTTTTGCCAAACTCCATCGTGAAAGGGAACAAGCCGGTAGTTGAACTTGGGAAGAGTCTCGTCGTATTGAACCAGCTCAGGCATCTTCGATCGGAATTCGCCACGTAGCGCACCCTGGGTTGGCGACCAAACCACAAGACGAATCCTTCTGCCGTCGCCAACGAGACCGTCACTCGCCTCAGACCTGCCACAGACCGTGATGAATGCCGCTCTGAATGTAGATGGCGAACTTGCCGCGGCCAGGAATCTCCATCGGCGGGTGGGCGATTTCACCTCCCGCTTCCACCGCAAGCGCCGCCGCTACGTCGATATCGTCGACGAGCAGATAGGGTCGAATCACCGGCTCCTCTGCGTCATGCATCGGAGCACGCACACCGATCAACCCACCGCCCGCCATCGACGCCGTGCGCGCGTTGCCGAGCGCGGCCTCGGGCGCGCTGAACTTCACGCCGTGCGACTTCTCGTAGGCCGCGCACACTAAGTCGATGTCGGGGGTCACGATTTCCAGATACTGTATTTGCAATTTGTCCTCACTTTCGGTTGTTGACGGCTGGGCTCTCGACATCTCCCCGCCGCACGGATTTTCGAATCATTGGGTGAATTGTCGAACCACGGCAGCACGCTCGCTTTACCCGTCGATCGCGTAGCCGCGTTCTTTCCAGCCGCGATGCCCGCCATCCATCGAGACGACGTTGGTGTAGCCCATCCTCCCGAGCGATTCGGCGGCCAAGGCCGATCGATATCCGCCGCCGCAATACAACACGATCTCATCTGCCGTATTGGGAATCGTTGCTTCGATATCGCGTTCGATCACACCCTTCCCCAGATGGATTGCTCCGGGCAAGTGTCCGTTGCTCCATTCGCTGTCTTCGCGAACATCAATCAGGTGAAACTGATCGCCTCGATCCAGTCGAGACTTCACATCTTCAACCGTGCATTCGCGGACCACTTGACGGGATTCATCAACAACTTTGAGAAACCGTGGAGCGTGCTGGGCCATGATTGTTGTCTCGCAGAAGGGGCGTGGTTTGAGAATGGAACGTGCGTCGTTTTGTAGCACATGATTTTAGCGCAGCGTCGGACACCAGTGCGAGTATTGCACTGCTTCGCAGTTCGGATCATTGGACGTCGGCTTGTTCGACAGAATCCCGCAGCGGTTCCCTTGAACAAACTGAGAATCGCGTCGAGAAAGCATGGACTCGCACCGAGATCGAATTCCTTGATCACGCGGGAATGCCGCCGATCGGACGCTTGTTGCGCGAATTCGCCGGAACTACGATCGCATCAGCATCAATGGATGTGTTGTGGCCCGCGTGTCCGGCCACGGATTCCCTCAAGTCCCGCCTCGGAAAATCGCGCGACGCCATGAAAACTTTCGCCCTGTTGCCCGCTCTGTTCTTCGTCTTTCCAGCAGCAATTCACTCGGCCGATTGGCCTGCCTGGCGCGGTACTTCCGGGCAAGGATACTGCGAGGAATCCAAGGTTCCGCTGACCTGGAGCGAGACGGAAAATGTCAAGTGGAAAGTGCCCTTGGAGCAACAGGGGAACTCCACGCCGATCGTGTTGGGGAATCGAATCTTCATCACTCAGGCTACCACCGGCGGCGCGATCCGCAGCCTGCTGTGTCTCTCACGGAAAGACGGCAAACTCTTGTGGCAGAAGGACGTGTCCTATTCCGAGAAAGAACGCAGTTGGAACAAGAACTGGTACTGCAACGCCTCGCCCGTCACGGACGGCGAACGCGTGCTTGTGAGTTTCGCGTCGGCCGGAATGTACTGTTACGACTTCGACGGCAAGGAACTCTGGAAGCGGACGGATCTCGGCACGTGGGATCATGGCTTCGGCAGCGGATCGTCTCCAATTCTTTACGGCGACACGGCCATCCTCTGGTGTGGCCCGAATGAAAAAACCGGCCGCAATTTCTTGTTGTCGGTCAAGAAAGCGACGGGGGAAACAGTTTGGGAACACGACGAAAAACTTGGCTCGTGGGGCACGCCGCTGATCATTCAATCCGGCGGCAAGGATCAACTGCTGTTGAGTACGCAGCCGAGTCTCAAGGGGCTCGATCCGAAAACCGGCAAGGAACTCTGGAGCTGCGACGGTCACGACAAATACGTCTATACGTCGCCCTTGTTCGGCAAGGACGTGGTGGTGGCGATGACGGGATACACCGGGCAGGCATTCGCCGTGAAGCTGGGCGGGACGGGCGACATCACCGGTGACCGATTGTGGCTGCATAAGAAGAACATTCAGCGAGTCGGGTCCGGCATCATCGTCGGTGACCACGTCTATATTCTCGAAGAAAACGGCGTCCCGCACTGCTACGACCTGTTGACGGGCGAAGAAGTTTGGAAAGTGGAAAAACGGCCGAACGGAGGCAACACCTGGGGTTCGATGGTCCATGTCAACGGTCGCCTCTACGTGATGACCAAAAAGGCCATAACGTTGGTCTTCGCCGCCAATCCGAAGTATGAATTGCTGGCGACCAACACGCTCGGAAACGGCGATTCCACGAACTCGACGCCGGTCATTTCGAACGGTGAAGTGTTTCTGCGCACGTTCAAGCACCTGTACTGCATCGCTGAGAAGTGAGGCGACTCAAGAAAATAACCGACCCACGGAACCGTCGGCGAAGGTCCCAAGATCTTATTCCCACCGACCCCGGTGTCGGTGGAGCAACGCTGATCGGCTACGACGACCTGCCATTTGGGAACCCATTCCCGCCTCCACCGACCCCAGCCCACATCCGACGTTATGAGTGACTCGGCAAGCTCCGACGCAGCTACGCCGCGAGACCCACGATCGCTCGACGAACACGTGCCGACCTACGTGTTTGCGGGCGGCGGCACGGGCGGGCATTTGTTTCCGGGAATCGCAGTCGCCGAAGAACTTCAACGTCGCCACTCCGCCTGCCGTGTCGTCTTCGTCGGGTCCGATCGTGCGATCGAACAACGCATCGTGCCTCCGGCCGGTTTCGAACACCAAGTCCTGCCGGTGGCGACTTCCACGTCGTTCAAGCGTCGCCCGATTCGTTTCGTGCGGAAACTCCGGGCTTCGTACCGAGCGGCCCGCAAGATTCTGCAAGACGTACAGCCGCGTGCCGTGATTGGACTCGGCGGCTTCGCCAGCGCGCCCGTCGGCCTGGCGGCGTGGCGACTGCGAATCCCGCTGGTGCTGCTCGAACAAAACACGGTGCCCGGTCGTGCGACTCGATTGCTCAGCCGGTTTGCCACGGCGGCCTGTTTGTCGTTCCAACAGTCGAGTCCATTTCTGTCAACACGTTGTCGACACGAGTTGACCGGGAATCCCGTGCGTCGCAAATTTCAGGAACTGTGTCATCGCCCGTCGAACGATCACAAACGCACATTGCTGGTGCTCGGCGGCAGCCAGGGGTCGCGAGCCATCAATGACCTGGTGCTGAGCCTGGTGACAAGCGGCGAATTCGATAGGGCCGCATGGCAGCTCGTTCACCAAACGGGCGACCAAGACAAGGCTCGGGTAAACGCCGCGTACCAAGCTGCGAACGTGGTTGCGGACGTGCGAGCGTTCATTGGAGACATGCATCGCTGTCTCGCGGCGGCGGAGTTGGTGGTGGCCCGCGCGGGAGCCACAACGCTGGCGGAACTGGCCTGCGCAGGCTGTCCGGCGGTCCTGATCCCGTTTCCCAAATCGGTTCACAATCACCAACTGCTCAACGCTCAGCACTACGAAAGCTTCGGAGCGGCGATCGTGGTGGAACAATCGGCACCCGTGGATTCATTCTTACAAGTGGTTCGCCAACTGCTGGCGGAACCCGCAAAGCTCGCAGAAATGCGTTGCCAAATGACGCGTCTCGCCAATCCTGACGGGGCCAAGCTGGTGTGCGATGTCGTGACGGAAATCGAGCGTCCATCCGGCAAGGGCGCGTAATCGGATCGCAACGTCGGCTGGAACGCTCGTGAATCGACGCCGTGCGAATAGTTTTTGGCAATTCGCGTGAGTAGCATCTTTCCGCATCTGGGTGGCCGAGCGAAGTTTTCGCTGGAGCAATGTGATCACCCAACCCATAAACGCAACTTCGTGGGACGAAATTCATTCTGTCCACACGCAAATGATGGAGCAACAATGACGGAGCAGACTCTGGGGACGGCGACCCTCGATTCCGAAGAAGTCTTGATCTACACGGCCCAAGCCGCCGTCAGCCAATGCAACTGGGTGGTGGGCGACTGTGCCTCAAGATGGACCGAACGCTACGCCAAGGGCCGCACCGACGCGGATTTCGGCAACCTGGTTGGACTCAGCGGCGACCAGGTTTTTCAGCGTCGGCGAGTGTGGGAGAAGTTCGGCGAGGTCCACGAGAAGTACGAGGCACTGAAGTGGTCGCACTATTACGTCGCGCTGAATTGGGACAACGCGACGGATTGTCTTGAATGGGCGTCGGAAACCGAATCCACCGTTGCCGAAATGAAGGCCTGGCGTCGGGCTGTCTTGGGTGAAGACCTGACCAAGCCGGCTGACAACACCTTCGACGATTGGGGCAACGTGCCACTGCAACGCGTCGGCGACAATGAACTCGCGAATGACCGACTGTCGGACTCCGCTCCTTTCAATGTGAATGGCCGAGATGAAGGCGACGATTCCGCCGTACAGCGTGACGATTCAGAACGGTCGATGTCGGCCACCCGCGACGCTGGCTACGCACCGTTTCGCGCCGACGCGGCGTCACCGGCTCCGTCGAGCGACAGTGGCGACGCGGCGGTTATGGATCGCCCGCGGATGGACCCGGAAAAGCTGCTGAAACGCATGACTCGCTCGTTGGAACGCATGGCGGAAGAGTTAAGTTCCTCGCAGGCCGACGGGTTTCGCAAGCTGCCGGAAAAGCAACGCATGCGATTCGTCGAGGCCGTCGCCAATCTCAGTAGCAAGGTCAGCGACACCGGGCTGTAACAAGCACAGTGACGCGAGGCGGGTGGATCGACAAACACTCGCCTCGCGATCATCCGCGAGGGATTGCGCCGGCTGAAATCACCAGTTGTTCGAGCACTTCATACGACTGTGCTCCCACGGCGGCTTGCTCCCCGGTCGTGAATGTGGGCACGCCGGTGATCCCCAAATTACGAGACTCGCGCCAGTCCGCGTCCACAACTTCAGCGAACGAGCGATTCGTCAACACGGCTTGTGCCTCGTTCACGGGCAGGCTCGTTTTGGCGACCGCAGCCAGCAACACGTCTTCAACACCAAGGTTTTGGCCGTCCACAAAGTAGGCCTGGAACAACGCGTCGTGAAGCGAATGGCCGCGGTATTTCGAGTCTGCCCAGGCCGCCAGTTCTTGAGCCAATCGGCTGTTGTACGTCATCGTCCGAGTGCAGTACGGCAAACCTTCGTCTCGCATCAGGCCGGACATTCGTGCGTTCGCCGCCGGAATGTCGAAGTAGCGACCCGCAAAGAGTTTTTCCAAGGTCAATCCCTCAGTCGGCGTTTCCGGATGCAACGGAAAGTGTCGAAAGTGAATATCAATGTCGTACGCGAGGCGGAGTCGTTCAATACGGACCGTACTGAGGTAACACCACGGTCAGACATAATCGGAAAACACGTTGAGCACGATGGGGGCTGTTGATGCCATTAGAGAATCGCCGGGCCTTTCACGTCGATGCCCTTGATCATCATCTTCAACTCTTCCACGTTCGGTGAAATCTCGAACGCCGCTTCGCGACTGATGTATTCACGATCGACGAAGCTGAACAGGCTGTCGTTGAAGACCTGCATGCCTTCGGTTTTGCCGATGCGGATTGCGGAATACAGCTTCTCATCTTGTTCTTCGTGTACAAGCTTTCGCACCGTGGGATTGAACTTCATGATTTCGACGATCGGTACGCGACCGGGATCATCGACAATCGTCTTGAGCAGTTTCTGTCCCACAATCGCCCGCATGTTCATCGACATACTGGCTCGGACGGCGCGATGCATGCTGGCGGGGAACAGGTCCAAAATACGTGTGATGGTGCCGGGGGCGCTCGACGCGTGAATCGTCCCGAACACCAAGTGACCCGTTTCCGCCGCGTGAATGGCGGTCTCGAAAGTCTCCATGTCACGCATTTCGCCGACGAGCATGATGTCCGGGTCTTCACGAACGGCATGCTTCATCGACGTGGGAAAATCGACGACATCCTGTCCGATCTCGCGTTGATTGATCAGGCATTGATCGGGCGTATAAATGAATTCGATCGGGTCTTCGATCGTCAAGATGTGCTTGTTCATGTTGCGATTGATCCAATCCAACATGGACGCAATCGTGGTGCTCTTGCCGCTGCCCGTGACGCCGGCCAACAAGACCATGCCTTGGTCGTACTTGCAGAGTTCTTCCATGATCGGTGGCAGATACAGTTTTTCGAAAGGTGGGATGAACCGTTCGATCTTTCGAGCGACCATGCCGACCTTGCCGAGTTGCGTCATCAGATTCACGCGAAACCGCCAAGGATCGCCTTCCATTTCCACAACCTTCGAAAAATCCGCGCCTCCGTCGCGATGGAAAATATCGAGGTTGCGCTGGTCCATCATCGGGAACAGCAGGTCCACCATTTGAAATTCGGTGATGGGGTCCATCTTCAACGGCGACAGCGAACCGCGGACTCGGAAGATCGGCGGTCGGCCGACTTGGAGGTGGATGTCCGAGCAATTGTGTTTGATGGCCAGCCGAAACACCTTGTCGATCGGAACCTCTTTGCCCGGCAAGAACGTGGACTTCGTGAACTCGTGGATCATGACCATGATTGCTGCCTCGTGAATGTGTGCTTGTTCTCACTCGGAGTCGAAGGATATTTCGTCCGTTGGACCGCGACTGCATTTTCCGGGGTCGGGCTTAGGTCTTTCAGATTCGGTGGGCGTTGGACGATGGATTCATCAAGAACGTCAACCCGCCAAATCTGAAAACCGTAAGCCTGACCCCCAAGTCTTCAATTCCCGCGTTTCGTAGAAGAAGTTCAATCCGCTCACATCGCCGGGAAAACGGGGACTTCCGGCACCTCATTGGTGATTTTTCGGACGATGTGGTTGATCCGACGTGCGTTCAGGAAACACGCGAGTCGAGAACTTGGGGGTCAGGTTTACGTATTTCAGATTTGGCGGTTCGGCGTTGTTGGTGAATCCATGTCGAATTCCCGCCAAATCTGAACTACGTAAGCCTGACCCCGCTCGATCCTGACCCCACTTACCCTACAAAGGAATGACCGGATTACGCCGCACGGTGACGCCACGTTCGGCGATGTACTGCTTCGTTTCATCTATGGTAAACGTTCCATAATGAAAAATGCTCGCCGCAAGTGCCGCGCTGGCTCCGCCGGCCGTGAGCGCCTCGAACATGTGTTGCGGTGATCCCGCACCTCCGCTGGCCACCACGGGGATGTTGACGGCATCCGAAACCGCGCGAGTGATCTCCAAGTCAAACCCGTCACGCGTGCCGTCCGCGTCCATGCACGTCAACACGATTTCGCCCGCGCCCAGTCGCTCGACCTCGCGAGCCCATGCTACAGCCTCCAGGCCAGTGGGAATCCGACCACCGTTGATGTGGACGTCCCACACTTCGCGTCCGTCCTTTTGTATCCGCTTCGGATCGATGTTCACGACAATGCATTGGCTGCCAAACCGGAGCGCGGATTCTCGCACAAAATCGGGATCGGTGACCGCAGCGGAATTGATCGAAACCTTGTCGCACCCCGCGTTGAGCAGTCGGCGAATGTCGTCCATGTTGCGAATCCCGCCGCCCACGGTCAGCGGCATGAAGACAACTTCGGACGTTCGCTGCACGACATCGAGAATAATGTCGCGTTCCTCGTGGCTGGCGGTGATGTCGAGAAACACCAACTCGTCCGCGCCCTGGATTTCGTAGCTCTGAGCAATCGCCACCGGATCGCCGGCGTCTTGCAGGTTCACAAAATTGACGCCTTTGACGACGCGACCAGCGTGAACGTCAAGACAAGGAATGATCCGTTTGGCGAGCATAGAGCGATTTTCGGTTTTTGATTTTCGATTTTTGATTGTCAATCATCAATCGACTCAGGGGCGTTGCGCGGCGTGGGTGAAGGGGAGCCAGGCACCGTTTTCCGCGCTGCTGGCGACGCACTGTTGAATGAACGCCATGCCGTCGATGCCGTCGTACACGTTGGGATAAATCGTGTCTCGCGTTTCGAATGACGCTCCGGTCGCTCGTTGGACCATGCTGTCGTAGGCGAATCGATAGACGTTCGCGAAGGCCTCGAAGAAAGCTTCCGGATGCCCAGCCGGCAAGCGACACGCCGCTTGTCCGGATGCGTTGAGATGCGGGGCGTTGGGGTCGCGAGTGTAAAGCGCGTGCGGATGTCCGTTGCGGCGAAACATCATTGTGTTGGGCTCTTCCTGCCGCCAGGACAAAGCCCCCTTCGTCCCGTCCACTTCGATAAACACGTCGTTTTCGCGACCGTGCGAGATTTGACTCGCCGTGACGGTTCCCAACGCGCCGTTCGCGAAACGGATGACCGCGTGACCGTAATCATCCAGTTGACGACCGGGCTCGTACGTCTTGAGATTGCACGAGATTTCCGCCGGCAGCAGGCCCGTCATGTAGCGTGCGAGATTGTAGGCGTGCGTGCCGATATCGCCGAAGGCACCGGCAGCACCGGACTTGGTGGGATCGGTTCTCCATGCCGCCTGCTTTTGATCCTCGGATTCCAAGCGCGACCGTAACCAGCCTTGGATGTAGTTCGATCGAATCGCCTGGATTTCGCCGAGTTCACCGGCTTGGATCATTTCGCGGGCCTGTCGGACCAACGGATAACCGGTGTAGTTATGAGTCAGCGCGAAGACCACGCCCGACGTCTCAACCGCTTCTGCCAGCGTTTCGGCCTGCTTCAGATCGAAGGTCATCGGTTTGTCGCAGACGACATTGAAGCCCGCATCGACGGCGGCCTTGGCAATCGGGAAGTGCGTATGATTCGGCGTGGCGATGGTGATGAAGTCAATTCGCTCGTCTTCCGGCAGTGCGAGTTCCCGTTCGATCAATTCCGTGTGCGAGCCGTAAGCTCGGTCGGGCTTGATGTCGTATGCCGGCGCGGAAGCTTTGGCTCGTTCCGCGTTGGAAGACAACGCCCCGGCCACGAGCGCCGCGCGGTTATCCAGCACGGCAGCCGTCGCGTGGACTCGGCCAATAAACGCCCCTTGTCCGCCACCCACCAAAGCCATGCGGAGTTTTCGATTGAGGTCGCCGTTTGTCGTGTCCATGGTTGTTCCTTGCTTCGGTGCGGATCTGCGGTGATGTGGTGGTTGCGGCAGAGCATAATCCCGCCGTCGATGCGGTTCAAATCGAGCCGACCTCGGCGGATCGATTGATTCTTCCGAGCGGCTGTCTCGCATTTCGAACACAGAACCGTCGTGGCCGGTTGACGGGCAACCGATCGTCGGCAATCTTGTTTGCAGGCCGAATCACGTCGCATCCGAAGACGGCGATTTTTGAGCCGTTGTCCCATCCGACACAAACGCGTGGAATCCAATGCTGCTCGAAGCTCACAACCTCAAGAAGACGTATCGCTCGGGATCTCACGACGTCGCGGCATTGGACGATGTCTCGTTGAGCCTGGACGCGGGCGACTTCGTGGCAATCCGTGGGCCAAGCGGTTGCGGCAAGACGACGCTGCTGCTGGTCGCTGGCGGCCTGCTCCAACCGGATTCCGGCGAACTGATGATCGACGGCGTCAAACCATACAACCTCGCCGCCAATCAACGGGCACAACTCCGCACGAAGCAAATCGGCTTCGTGTTTCAACAGTTCCATCTGGTGCCGTATCTCAGCCTGTTTGAAAACGTGCTCGTGCCGGCCGTGGCGTCCCACTTGCCGGATGCGGAATCGCGAGCCAAACAGTTGATCGAGGAAGTCGGGCTAACCAACCGGATGCACCACACCCCCGGCGAACTGAGTACGGGCGAACGACAACGCACGGCCTTGGCACGCGCTCTCTTGAATCGCCCCAGTTTGCTGCTGGCCGATGAACCCACCGGCAACCTCGACCGCGAGAATGCGGAAATCGTCTTGCGGCACTTACAGGAATTCACCGAGCAGGGCGGCGGCGTCTTGCTGGTCACACACGATACGCGGGCCAGCGATGCGGCAAAACGCGTGCTTCAAATCGAAGACGGTCGCCTGGTGCCGTAGCTTCCAAATCCCACCGAAGGTTAAGCGATGAAGAAACTGATCGAGCCTGCGTCCTTGGTTGTCATTAGCCTGTTTGCCATCACAGGTCTGGGGTTCGTCGTTGCCGGTTTCGCGTATACGCCACCGGTCGAGGACGACGTGGCGATCGTCACCGAGGTGCCGAAATCGGCCACTTGTGAAGCTCAAATGACACAACTCGTCACGGCGTTGCACGCGTATCAAGAAAAGTACGAGTCGTTCCCACCGGCGTTCGTCGCCGATCAAGACGGCAAGCCCATGCACAGTTGGCGGGTTCTGATTTTGCCATTCATCGACAAACAAGAACTCTACGACGCTTACAAATTCGACCAGCCTTGGGACGGCCCCGACAACAAGCAGCTCTTGGAACGCATGCCCGATGTCTTCCGTTGCTCGAACGACGAGATGTTCAGTCCCAGCACAACCAGTTACGCGGCGATTGTCGGCGAACACACGGCTTGGCGAGGCGTCGAGGTAACTAAGAGTCAGAAGATGAAAGACGATCCGTCGAAGTCGATCCTGCTGGTCCAAGCGTCTCAAAGCGAAATCCCATGGCTGGCCCCGCGAGACATCGAGTTCGCGCAAATGGGCCTCACGTTTCGATCCGAAAAAACACAGAGCATCTCGAACGCCAAAGGCGAAGGCGGGCTGGCGGCCATGTTGGACGGTTCCGTGGTGCCGATCGCCGCCGATATCCCCAAGGGCGAATTGCGCAGCCTGCTGGACATGAATGATGGGCTGCCCAAACGTGAGGAATCGTCCAAGAGTGAGGAATCGTCCAAGAGTGAGGAGTCGTCCAAGAGTGAGAAGTCGTCGAAAGAATGAAATTCCGGCGAAACCAAATGCGATTCTTCCGGGTCAACCGGCCATGATCGCGGTTTCGCAAAAGTCTGCCCAATCACATCCGTCCCATTCGTCTCATAAGTCCCATCACTCATGGGACTGATGAGACAGATGTTGATCGAAAGGAGACCGGTCGGTCGGGAGTCTTCTTCGGCGACTTATTCGGATTGCCCGTCGATCTAGAACGGCAGCGGTTGGCCGATGCCTTCGTCTTTGGCCTTGGCGAGAATCGCTGCCGCCATTGCGACATCCTGGATCGCGAGCCCCACGGACTTAAACAGGGTGATGTCATCCGGGCGAGCCCGGCCGGTTTCTTGGCCTGTCAACACGCTCGACAAATCATGCACGCGACTCCATTCAATCGCGCCGGCCTGGATGGGTTCGACGAATTCGCCGGCTTCGATCTGGCACTGCTCGACGCTGTCGCAAATCACATGGTTGGCTCGGCGAATTGTCGTGACGTCCACTTCGGACTTGCGGATGAAATTCCCGCCAATCACGTTCAAGTGCGTGCCTTCGTCGAGCACTCGTCCATCGAATAGCGGCGTCTTGCTGGTCGTGGCCGTGATGACAATGTCCTTTTCGGAAGCCACCTGATCGGGAATCGCCACGGGGACAACTCGAGTCGCACAGTACTCGGACATTTCGTCGGCGAAAGCAGCTCGCATGTCGTCGTCGCGGCAATAGACTTCGACGCGATCGATGCGTCGCACGCTGCACACCGCTTTGAGCTGGGTGCGGGCTTGCAGGCCGGCACCGAAAATACCGACCACGCGAGCATCCGGGCGAGCCATGACTTGGGTCGCCACGCCGCTTGCCGCACCGGTCCGAAGCTGGCCGAGATAATCGGCTTCGATCAGAGCCACCATTCGACCGGTCTCATAGTCGTACACGGCCACATGGAATCGATTTCCCGTCTTGGTGGTCGTATACGCTTTCCAGCCCACCAACCCCAAGTAGGGGGCCGACGCCGACATCGTGTGCAGCATCGTGCCGCCACTGCCTCCCACGCGCACTCGGGGGCGATTCACGGCCGACTCGGTCGCCAATTGACGAAACGCCTGTTCGATCACATTGATCGACGTCTCCATGTCCATCAGGTAGCGGACGTCTTCTTCTCGGATGAATACTGCGTTCATGAGCTTGAGTCGCCATCGAGGAATTGACAATTGAGGAAATGCAAATTGGGAAATGCAAATTGAGAATCGTCAATCATCAATCTTCAATTCCTTGAAACATCTGGTGGTTTCGATTTCCGCGGGACAATAAATACGCCATCAAGTCCAGCAACTCGTCCTGCTTCAACACGTCCAACAGCCCCGCGGGCATCATCGACGTTTTCGAGGGAAACATTTCGTCGATCTGTTTGCGATCCACGCCGACTTGTTCATCGGGGTTATACATGTTCGTGTTGACTCGCACCGAATCGCCGGCCAAGTTCACGATGCGACCCACGACCACCTTGCCGTCGATCGTCACGATTTGCACGGCCGCGTATTGGTCGCTGATCTGCTTACTCGGTTCGACGACCGACTCCAAGATGTCTCGCGAACTGAAGCGTCCGGACAAGCCCGTCAGGTCGGGCCCGACCGCGCCACCCTGGTTGTCGAAGCGATGACACGCAAAACACTTCGCGGCGGCGAACATGTTGCGGCCCTTGTCGAAGTTGCGATGCTTCAAGCCGGTTTGCACCAACGGCACGAGTTCCTGCATCGTCCATTTTTTCACCAAGGGGCGTGGTTTCGTGGCGGCGGCGATGACTTGGGTGTCGAGCTTCTTGGTCAGGAGATCGCCGAGTGATTTTGCCTCGGCCGCAGTCAGCGTGGTGATTGCGTCTTCACGAATCCGTTGGACGAACGTCGTGAAGCTGGCACCGCCGCGATAACCGGTCGCTTGCGCGCACCATTCGAAATAGGTCCGACGCAATTCGGGCGTCCAACCGACTTTCTGATGCCGCAGCGATTTGGCGATGTCGATCTGTTGTTCCTGGGTCGGCGCTTTCACGAGTTGTTCGACGATCAACTTCGTGGCATAAGGGGCCTGTAAATACACCAGCATTTGGGCGGATTCGGAATCCAACTCTTGGATGCCGGTGGGATACGTCTTCGAGATGCGGTTGATCAACGATTGCCGTTCGGTGCCGTCCGGATGTCCGAGTCGCAGGAATGTTAGCGTCAGAACCCGTAATCGCTCGAGTCGCTGCTGCACACTCATCGTTTCCGTTTTGGTGTGTTCGTTCAAATGCGTGAGAATTCGCCGACGATACCCCGCTCGATTCAAGTCCTCGGAAACTGCGGCGAGCCAACTCGGAACCAGCGAATCAATGTCCGGTTCCTTGCCGCGAATCTCGCGATTGAATTTTCGGGCCACCGCCAGCATCGCCGTCAAAACGGCCTGTTGATCGGTTTCCTCGAACGCGTTCTTCGCCCACTCTTCGAGCGGCCGATGTTCGAGTGCGATTCGAGCCGCATAACGGATGAAGCGGTCACTGCTGCGCAAGTGCGGCCACGCTTGTTTCACGGCGTCCGGGTGGTCGCCCACGTGCAGCATTTCGAGCTTCCGCCGCAATTCGCGAGCATCCCGCTCAGCCTGATTGGAGTGTTCAACCGGCTTGGTTGATTCTCGGCCTGTGTAAGTCACTCGGTACAACCCGGATTGCACATTTCGTCCGCCGATGGCGAAGTACATCGCATTGTCATGCGGATTGATCACCACATCCGTCAGCGGCAGCGGCGTTCCAGTGATGAACTCCTCGAATTCCGCAGAATACGTCGCTCCCTTGGGCTTCAAATGCACGGCGAACAACTTGCCGTAGCTCCAATCGCTGATGAACAACGCGTTCTGATACTTAGCTGGGAATTTCGCCCCGTAGCCGAAACAGATGCCCGTGGGCGATCCCGGTCCGATGTCCACGGTCGCGGGGATGCTGTCGGCGTAATAGGAGGGCCACTTGCCGCCACCGCTTCGCCAACCGAATTCCGCACCGCTAACGACGTGGCACACGCGAGTCGGCCGATACCACGGCAGGCTCATGTCCCATTCCATGTCGGCATCGAACGTGAACAGTTCACCATCGGCATTGAGGGCCGCGTCGAATTCGTTGCGAAAGCCGGTCGCGACCAATTCCCACTGCTTGCCGTCCGGATCGATCCGCGCCACGAACCCACCGGGTGCTCGGGCGCCGCGCATGAAGCGGCCTTGAACGCGCGGCAGCAGCAGGTCTTCGTCCCAGACCCGAGGCACACGAGATGTGTTCATTTCGGGCATCGTGGTGCCGTTGCCGCCGATGATGTACAGCGACTTGCCGTCGGGCGTGAGCAGAATCGCGTGCGGCCCATGCTCACCGCGGCTGGTCAGCGGGCGCAGCAATTCCAGCGAATCCAATTGATCGTCGCCGTCGGTATCGCGAACTCGATAGAGACCTCCGTCGTACTGCTTGCCCTTGTTGACGACCACATACAGGCTGTCGAACGCCCACAACAAGCCTTGAGCTTCGCCGATATCGACGTTGATCTTTTCGATTTTGATCTTGGCGTCGGTCCCAATCGGCGGTGGAGTGACTCGGTAAAGTTGGCCGTATTGATCCGAGACAATCAGCCGACCCTTGGGATCCGTGCAGATGTTGACCCAGGATCCTTGATCGCCTTTCGGCACCGAATACAGCAGTTCAACCTTGAAGCCCTGCTTGACTTTGAGAGCACTGATCGGCGTGGCAGTGGCCTCGCGCAGCGGTGCGGCCGCAGCAAGCGTGGCTGCGTTGATCGACCCGGCCCAAGGACCACCGCCGAGAACCGCCAACACCTCGGCGTCCTTCCAACCACTCGACTTGAACAGCGGCTTCTTCCATCCGTCGGCCGGCTTCTGCGACACATGCCATGATCCGTCCGAGACGATTGACCAGGCGTCTCGCCAGCCGGACTCCAGATCCAACCGCACGACAAGCCCCGCGTCGCCGCCGAGGTTCTTGCCTTCGACCGCGATCACATGCGGCATGTTTTTGGTAATCAGTTCCGTCACGTCCGCAAACACGGGTTTTCGTCGGTCGCCGCTTTCGATGACCTTCACGCCATCCACGTAAACCGTCATCACGTCGTCACAAGCCGCGAATAACCGAACGGCCGAGACCGAGCCTTGCACGAAGAATTCTTTCCGAAGCACCAGTTGTTCGGCGGGGCTGCCGTCTTGGTTGAGCCAAATCCAATTGGGCAACGCATTCTCCGGTCGCGGCAACGCCTTCTGTGCGGCCTTCCGAGCGGCGGTCGCTTTCTTGGCGGTATTAGCGGAATCCTTTGGGTTCGCGTTTTTTTGCGCGGCCTTCGCTTGTTGACCGAACACCGGCGGAGCGGAGAAATCAGCAAGCAACGAAACAAAGCTCGCGACCACAAACACCCGACAAAACTGTCGGCATCGACTTTGACGGAAGGAATTCAACACAACGTTCTCCAGATTAATTCGGCAGCCTTGGACGCGACGGGGGTGACGATATCACTGCACCGGTCCGCATGCCAATTCGATTGGACCGTGGTGCTCGGGGTCACGTTCCGGCAGATCATGCCGCTCGCCGATCGCGGTTTGGTTCCTCGGCTCAAGATCCGGCAAGTGATAACCGATCAAACAGAATTGCCTCGC